>JAZUFC010000304.1:0-5755 GCA_045640465.1 Lachnospiraceae bacterium
GCTTTGGCATCATCACGTCACAGATCACCAGCGCGATGTCCTTGTTGTCAAAAAACACTTCCAGCGCCTTTTCACCGTCACCGGCTTCCAGGATCGTGTAGCCCTGACGGGTCAGGAAATCCTTCACGAGTTTGCGCATCCGCTCTTCATCGTCCACTACCAGGATCTTAATTTCGTCCATAGAGTCCTCCCTTCATTCTTTTTCACTGCGGCCGGAAGCCGCATCCCATCTTATTTTCTCAAGTTTGCACGTTTCCGCATTAACGGATCCAGGATCTTCTTGCGGATCCTGAGATGCGTGGGCGTCACTTCCAGCAGTTCATCCGTATCAATGAAGTCCATGCACTGCTCGAGTGACATGACCTTGGGCGCCACGAGTCTCAGCGCTTCATCCGAACCGGAAGCACGGGTATTCGTCAGCTTCTTGGTCTTGCAGACGTTGACTTCCACGTCCTCCGCATGACCGGTCTGGCCGATGACCTGGCCCGCATAGACCTTTTCGCCCGCACCGATGAACAGCGTGCCGCGCTCCTGTGCGTTGAACAGGCCGTAGGTGATGGATTCGCCGGTCTCGAAAGCGATGATCGAACCCTGATGCCGGTAGGCGATATCGCCGCGGTAGACATCATAGCAGTCGAACACGGTATTGATGATGCCGTTGCCCTTCGTATCCGTCATGAACTCGCCGCGGTAGCCGATCAGGCCTCTTGAGGGGATCGAAAACTCCAGACGGGTGTTTCCTGCCTGTCCGTTTCCCATGCCGAGAAGCTCGCCCTTTCTCTGTGCCAGTTTCTGGATGACAGCGCCCGCAAACTCCTCGGGCACGTCGATATAACACTGCTCGATCGGCTCTAAAAGCTGACCGCGCTCATTTCTCTTGGTGATGACCTCTGCCTTGGAGACCGCAAATTCATAGCCCTCGCGGCGCATGGTCTCGATCAAAACGGAAAGATGCAGCTCGCCTCTGCCTGAGACCTTGAAGCAGTCCATGCTGTCCGTTTCCTCCACACGGAGAGATACATCCGTATTCAGTTCGCGGAACAGTCTGTCTCTGATATGGCGGGAAGTGATATATTTGCCTTCCGTTCCTGCAAGAGGCGAATCGTTGACCATGAACTGCATGGCGATCGTGGGCTCGGAGATCTTCTGGAACGGAAGCGGCGTCAGATCCTGCATATCGCAGATGGTATCGCCGATCGCAACGTCCGAGATACCGGAGATCGCAACGATATCGCCGACCGTCGCATCTCTGCACTCCACACGGTTCAGGCCGTCGAATGTATACAGCTTGCTGATCTTGATCTTCTGCTGCTTGGATGCATCGTGCCAGTTTGTCAGGATGCATTCCTTATTCACGGAGATCGTACCGGTCTCAACACGGCCGATGCCGATCCTGCCGATGTATTCATTATAGTCGATCGTGGAGATCAGCACCTTTACGGGATCGTCAGGCTCACCCTGCGGCGCCGGAATATGCTCCATGATGGTCTCGAAAAGAGGCATCATGTTCTTCCGTTCGTCGGAAAGATTCTTGACGGCGAAGCCTGCTTTCGCGGAAGCGTAGACGAACGGCGCATTCAGCTGCTTGTCATTGGCCTCCAGATCCATCAGAAGCTCGAGGACCTCGTCCTCCACCTCTTCCGGACGTGCCTCGGGACGGTCGATCTTGTTGTTGCAGACGATAACGGAAAGATCCAGTTCCAGCGCTTTTCTTAAAACGAACTTGGTCTGCGGCATGGGACCTTCAAAAGCGTCTACCAGAAGGACAACGCCGTCTACCATTTTCAGAACACGTTCCACCTCGCCGCCGAAATCGGCATGGCCGGGGGTGTCCACGATATTGATCCTTGTGCCCTTGTACATGACCGCGGTATTCTTGGAAAGGATGGTGATGCCTCTTTCCCTCTCCAGATCGTTGGAGTCCATGACGCGCTCCGCGACTTCCTGATTCTCCCTGAATACGCCGCTCTGCTTCAGAAGCTCATCCACGAGTGTGGTCTTGCCGTGATCGACATGGGCGATGATTGCTACGTTTCTGACATTTTCTCTGATCATCTGATTATTTCCTGCCTCCAAATTCTATTAAGCTTCGTGATCGCAGCCTTTCCGTTCGTCAGATCGGTCATTTTTGCGATCACGTGATCTGTATCTTCAACGGGGATCGCCAGCATGAAGGACACCGCTTCGTCGTATACGGTCTCCGCCGGCGTGATATTTTCACTTCCGAAAAAGTACTGGAGTTTTCCGAGCCCTGTATAATCCGTGCGCACATGGACCTCATCCGCCGGATATTCCCGCATCAGCACACTGTTTTCAAGACTGCTTTTAGCGGCCTTCGTATAGGATCTGACAAGTCCGCCTGTACCGAGAAGCGTTCCGCCGAAATAGCGGGTCACCACCGTGCAGACATTGGTCACGCCTGCGCCCTGAAGCACAGACAGGATCGGAAGACCTGCGGTCTGCGACGGCTCGCCGTCATCGGATGCTTTCTGGATTTCCGAATCGCGGCCCAGAATATAGGCATAGCAGTGATGCGATGCATCATAGTATTTTTTCCGGATCTCCGAAAGAAACGCATCGGCCTCCTCGACTGATTCCACATGACGGGAAAGAGAAAGAAAGCGGGATTTCTTTTCCTCGTAATATCCTTCATTTCCCTGAAAGAGCGTCACATATCCTTTTTCCATGAATTCTCCATCATAACGGTGAATTTTCCCCTTTTATCACAAACATATAGTATACAACAAATGTTCCGGTTTCACAAGTGTTTATTCCTTCCCGAAAGCACGCCGGATCCCCCGCTTCTTTTGACATCGGTCCCTACTTATGTTATAATGCGATGACACCGGGAGCAAAAGGCCGGAAGGCCTTATTCCCGCAGTACTGCCGGAGGTATCCGTATGCGCATCAGCTATTCTGAAAAAGACATCGATCAGAAGATCGACGGCATATCAGGTCCCGAGCTTCGCCAGAAGAACCGTTTCGTTCTGTTTCTGGTGTCTCTGTTTGCTGCGCTTTTTGTCGGCGGAGCGGTGATCCTCTGTGCGACCGGTATCGGTGCCGCCGTTCAGATCATCAAAAATGCGCCCTCGATCGCCAACATCAACATCATCCAGCCCTCCGCGACAAAATCCATCATGTACGCTTCAGACGGTTCCATCATGCAGGAGCTGATCCAGTCCGGTTCCAACCGTGAGCCGGTCACGTTTGACAGGATCCCGAAGGATCTGATCAATGCCGTCGTCGCCATTGAAGACACGCGCTTCTATTCGCACGACGGCGTGGATGTCAAGGGCATTCTGCGGGCGCTCTTCGTGGACGTCACATCCGGCTCTCTTTCCGAAGGCGCCTCCACCATCACCCAGCAGCTGATCAAGAACAATATTCTGGGCGGCGGCATGGAGAAGAATTACGGAGACCGCATCGAACGGAAGCTGCAGGAACAGTATCTGGCACTGAAGGCGGAAAAGGAACTTGATAAAAATGACATCATGACCGCCTATCTGAACACCATCAATCTGGGCAGCAACTGTCTGGGCGTTCAGGTGGCCTCAAAGCGGTATTTCGGAAAAGACGTTTCCGATCTGGATCTTGCCGAATGCACGGTCCTGGCTGCGATCACTTCCAATCCCACCGTCTACAACCCGATCTATCATCCGGACAAGAACCAGAAGCGCCGTCTCATCGTGCTGAAGAACATGCTGGCGGCAGGCTCCATCTCCAGAGAACAGTACGACGAGGCTTCTTCGGAGGACGTGTACAAACGTATCAGCAGCGTTTCCAATGCCAATGTGGAACAGGGGCAGCAGGCCTTTTCCTATTTTACGGACGCTGTCTTTACGGATATTCTCGGCAAACTGCAGAGTGAACTGAAATACACGGACACGCAGGCCTACAATCTGCTTTATTCGGGCGGTCTCAGGATCTACACGACCATGGATCCCGACATCCAGAAGATCGTGGATGAAGAGGTCAATTCCGAAGCCAATTACGTCACGGCTCTCGATAACGGCACGATCCTCGACTACCTGGAATACTCTCTCTCCTACCGTCTGAACATCCGTCTTTCCAACGGAGACGAATATTATTATACGGAAGCCGACATCAAGAAATACTATCAGGATACGCTCGGGCAGACCGCCTTTAAGCTGACATTCTCTACCGAGGATGAACTGAAGGCATGCGCGGCATCTTTCAAGGAATACATCCTGAAGGAGACCTCCGGAAGCGTGATCTCGGAGACCGTCATCCCGACGATCGAGCCGCAGCTTTCCGTGGTTCTCATGGATCAGGCCACCGGATATGTGAAGGCGATCTGCGGCGGCAGAGGTGACAAGAACGAGATCGGTTCACTGACTCTGAACCGGGCCATTGATTCCGAACGTCAGCCCGGCTCCACATTCAAGATCCTGACCACTTATGCCCCCGCTCTGGATACGCTCGGCTGTACGCTTGCCACCACTTATTACGATGCCCCGACAACCTACGGAGAGAAATCCATCTCCAACTGGTGGGGAACCTACTATCTGGGATACGCGAGTATCCGCTTTGCCATTCAGGCATCCATGAACGTCGTTGCCGTCAAATGTCTGGAAGAGACCGTTTCAGAGGACATCGGCTACACATACGCAGAGAATTTCGGCATCACAACACTCGTTCCGCAGGACAAGAGCCCGGTTCTGACGCTCGGCGGTCTGACCTACGGCACCACCAATCTGGAGATGACGGCAGCCTATGCCTCCATTGCAAACAACGGTGTCTACAATGAGCCGGTATTCTGGACAAAGGTCACGGATTCCAACGGAAACGTGATCCTGGAAAACAAACAGAGCACGCGCACTGTTCTGAAAAAGGAGACGGCACAGCTTCTGACGTCAGCCATGGAGACGTCCGTTACGCACTGGTTCGTTCTCTGGCCGGACTATGATCTTTCCGGAACGAGCGGTTCCTGTCATGTGCCCGATATGGCGATCGCCGGAAAATCCGGCACCACGACAGACGCAAACGATATCTGGTTCATCGGCTACTCTCCCTATTACACCATGGGCATCTGGTCGGGCTATGATTCCAGCAAGAGCTTCGGCGTCAGCCCCAACTATCACCGCGTGATCTGGCAGCGCATCATGGCACGTCTGAGCGCCGCACAGGACAGTGCGGAATTTGACTATACGGGTCTTGTAAAGGCCCGCATCTGCAGCAAGTCGGGACTTCTGGCACGTGACGGCATCTGTGATCTCTGTCAGGACTCCAGCTGCCATGTCTACGAAGAGTACTTCACGCCGGACACCGTTCCGACGCAGTACTGCAACCGCCACGTATTCTACAGCATCTGTGCCTCCACAGGTCTTCTGTCTACGGAATACTGTCCGGAGGATCTGGTCTACAAGAAGGTCTTCCTGACGATCGATGAGGACGATGACGAGGGCTATCAGACGGACGATACCGCCTACACGCTTCCGGCCTGGCTTTCCGGCAACTACTGTTCCGCGCACCATCCTGTCGAAGCAGCGCCAGCACCTGAGAATTCTCCTGACGGACAGGACCCGATGTCTTCGGAAGCCCCTCCCGAAGAAACCTTCCCCGCCCTGGCCCCGGATGACATTCCCTGACACAACGAAACCGGGAACTCTGAACACTCACAGTTCCCGGTTTCTTATTTTTCTACATATCATCTTCTCAGAACAGTTCCCTGGAATCCATCAGGATCGTAAAAGGACCGTCGTTCAGAAGCGATACTTTCATGTCTGCGCCGAAG
>JAZUFC010000305.1:0-16270 GCA_045640465.1 Lachnospiraceae bacterium
AACCCGAAACCGAGCCGGAACCTGAGGAGTCTGAAGAACCTTCTCTCAATATTACGGAAAACACGATCGGCGGAGACGTCTGTTTTTACGGTCAGACGCTCTCCGGTCTTACATACGAAGAAGCTCACGACAGGCTGCTGAATACAAAGGAAGAGATTCTCAATAAAGAAGTCCGTCTTTCCTACAACGGCCGCGCATTCTCCTTTACCGTGGAAGAACTCGGCATCACCGTCGATACGGAGCATAATGAAGAAGAGCTTCTGGAACATGTCCTGTCCGGAAGTCTTCTGGAACGGTACATTCAGGCAAAAGATCTTGAAGAAAAAGGTCCTGCAGTTCTCGATCTGAACTTCACGGTACCGGAAGACGGACTGGTTCCGTATCTGAACGGCCTTCTCAAAAAGTGGGAGACCGTAGGTCAGAATGCCTCTGTCTCCTATATGTCCGGTGCTCAGGTGGTCACGCCCTCCGTGGACGGTCTCACGTTTGATGCCGCTCCCGGCGTTGCACAGCTTCTTGAAGATATTGCGGACGGAACGATCCTGTCCGAGGATATATACCAGCTTGATCCCGGTGCGATACCGAAGCCGGCCGAATTCACCACCGAACGTGCACAGACCTTTACGGTTCTCGGTTATTTTACGACTTACTATCCCGCAGCAACGACAGGAGTTCTTGCAAACAGACAGCAGAATCTGATCGTTTCCGCAGGCAATATGAACGGACGCATGTTTGCCCCCGGCGAAGAGATCTCCGCCCTTCGCATGTACGGAGACGTCACCTACGAAAACGGCTACCGCGAGGCAGGTACGATCATGGGCGGCACCCATGTCGATGCCATCGGCGGCGGAATATGTCAGACCACGACCACACTGTACAATGCAGCGCTTTACGCTGAGCTTGAGATCGTTTACCGTCACAATCACTCCATGGTCTCCAACTACATTCCGGTCAGCCGCGATGCCATGGTCTACTACGAGGGCTGGGATCATCAGAGTTATCAGTATGATTTCATCATGAGAAACAACACCTCCGACTATATCATCATCGAATCCTGGGTGAATCCGGCGAATACGAGCATCAACGTCATGATCCTCGGTCATGAGGATCACGCGCCCGGACACAGTGTCGAATATGTTCCCGAGATCCTTTCCTGTGCCCCGCCTTTTATTCAGAATGTTGTTGATAATACACTGGTCAACAGTTATGAGCCTTATGCAAGGATCTACTATCAGATGAGCAACAACTCTCCGGAACCCGCGATGACCGCAAGGCTCTGGAAGATCACTTATCAGGACGGTGTGGAGGTCGGCCGGGAGCTTCAGAACGTACAGGATGTTTATAATCCGCAGAATTCCGTCTTTGCCGTTGCACCCGGTGTTTCGCTTTCCGCCTATGTCGGCGGTTCCTACGACACCTGCTATATCCAGTTCAGCGTAGACCACTGACCCTGAAGCCATGATCAGCGGGGTTCAGACGCCGCCCGTTACCCGGAGGGCACTTTACCCAAGGGCACTTTACCCGGAGAGCACTTTACCCGGAGGGCACTTTACCCAAAGGGCACTTTACCCGAAGGGCACCTTACAAACACAAAGGCGCCGGATCTCCCTTGTACAGCCAAAGAGGCCCTGAAACGATTCAAAACGAATCATTTCAGGGCCTCTTTATGTTTGCTGCGGGTTTATCCGTATTCTTTACGGACGCCCTTATTTACACTTTTTTCAGCAGTATGCTTTCAGAAGAAGATCCTTCATGTCGGAAAGCTTGTCGATATCCCACAGAAGCTGAAGGATCGTATAACGGTCACGCAGCTCCTTTGCATACATGATACCGTCTGCCACATACTGAACAGGAATATCCACATCAGCGGGAACATGTGCAGCACCGAGTCTGACAAGAAGCGCCTCGATCTCATCTGCAGAGGGAACGGTCGCAGCAAGAGCGGTGATCTCATCCCAGCGCGCCTCGATGACATCCAGTCTCTTCAGAAGCTTTTCGGGATCATTCTTTCCGGCTTTCTTTTCAAGAGCGATGATGCCTTCCGCACCGTCTCTGTATGCACGGCGGATCTCTTTCTCCCACTCTTCAAAGCTCATACGGTTCTTTACATCAGCGCGGATCTGATCGAAATCGGGCTTTTCCATCTTTGCAAGCTCATTATACAGGCGGAGTGCAAGAACCGTACCGATACCGACCTTGGTTCCGTGAAGGACTGCCGGACGGCCGTCAAACAGGAACTGCATTTCAAAGAAATGAGACACATGATGTTCTGCGCCGGAAGCGGGTCTTGAATTACCTGCAAAGTCCATGGCGATGCCGGAAAGAGCCAGCGCTTCTGTAAGCGTTGCCACATCTTCGGGCTTCTTTTCCAGGATCGACTTGCTTGCCTGAACGGTCTTTTCGATCGCATTTCTCATAATGCCGGCAATGGTATCGCAGTAATACTCATCGTTGATGATATGAGAAAGCTTCCATTCTGTCAGACAGTTGTATTTGCCGAGAATATCGCCGATACCGGCATTCAGCATCTTCATAGGTGCCTGCTTCATAACGGAAAGATCGCACAGAAGCGCAAGCGGTGCATGTGCATTGAAGGTGATCTTCATATTGTTCTGAATAAGCGGTGCCACACCGGAATTCAGACCGTCCATGGAAGGAGCCGTTGCAACCAGCATAAAGGGCATATTGCGGACATAGGAGAAATATCTGCCGAGGTCGTTGATCGTGCCTGAGCCGACGGAAACAATGATATCGCAGGTCATGTCAAATGCCATGACCACAGCGCCCAGCGCCTTCTCATCTGCGGGAAGATCGCCGATCTCGGGGCTCTTCAGCACGAGCTTGCCGTAGTAGAATCCTGCATTCCGAAGGACTTCCTCGACCTGAATACCGGCTGCTTCACGGGTATGGGTATCCATGATCAGGAAAGGTCTCTGATAACCCATCTTCTGAAGCAGTGCGGGAAGCTCTTTGATCGCGCCCTCTTTCATAACAAAATTGGAAAACTTTGTGGAATGGGTACGGCCGCATTCGCATTCAAATGTTGCACCTAAAAGTTCTTCGATAGATGCATTTGATTTCTGACTCATTTTAACGCCTCTTTCCTTATTTTTCATACATGGGTCTGCCGATATCTCTGCAGGTCTCTTCGATGATCTTTTCCAGTTCCTCGTCGGTAATGACTGTGACACGGCCATCATCATACTGACGGTCGACCCAGACCTTGATCCTTACAACAAGTTCATCGTCCTTTCCGACGCGGTCCATCTCTTTCAGATGGTAGTAATTATTGATCCAGACAGCGATTCCCGCAACGCCTGATGTATTGGATACAGATACAAGCGGCGGACGGTTCAGGAACTTTCCGGTATCGAACACGTTATAGATCTCTTCGTTCTTCATGAGACCGTCTGCATGAATACCTGCACGGGTCACATTAAAGTTCTTTCCGACAAAGGGCGTTCTCGGCGGGATCTCGTAGCCGATCTCCTTCTCGTAATACTCTGCAAGCTCTGTGATGACAGTCGTATCCATGCCGTCCAGCGTACCGCGAAGCTGTGCATATTCAAATACCATTGCTTCCAGAGGCGTATTGCCGGTACGTTCGCCGATACCGAACAGCGAGCAGTTGACGCCGCCGGCGCCGTACAGCCAGGCTGCGGAGGAGTTGACGACTGCTTTGTAGAAATCGTTATGTCCGTGGAATTCCAGCCATTCAGACGGAACGCCCGCATGTACGCGAAGACCGTAGATCAGGCCGGGGATCGAACGCGGAACCACCGCACCGGGATAATTGACGCCATAGCCCATCGTATCGCAGACACGGATCTTGACAGGCATGTGATACTGTTCGGAAAGCTTCATCAGCTCGGTCGCAAACGGAATGACAAAACCGTATACGTCCGAACGGGTGATGTCCTCGAGATGACATCTCGGAATGATGCCCATTTCCAGACAGTCTCTGACGATGAAAAGATAATGCATCATCGCTTCCGAGCGCTTCATGTGAAGCTTGTAGAAGATATGATAGTCCGAGCAGCTGACCAGAATACCGGTTTCTTTTACGCCAATATCCTTGACAAGCTGGAAATCCTTCTTGCTTGCACGGATCCAGCTGGAGACTTCAGGAAACTCATAGCCTCTTTCCATGCACTTGACGACCGCATCGCGGTCCTTTTTGCTGTACAGGAAGAATTCGGACTGCCGGATCTTGCCTCTCGGTCCGCCGAGTCTGTGCAGATAGTCAAAGATCGTGACGATCTGCTCGGTGGTATAAGGTGCTCTCGACTGCTGTCCGTCACGGAAGGTCGTATCTGAAATAAAGATATCTTCAGGCATGTGGTGCGGTACGACACGGTCGTTGAAAGCGATCTTCGGAATTTCCGTATAGGGGAACATATTCCGAAAGACTGCGGGGTCGTCTACTTCCACCATCTGGTACATGTGCTCTTCCAGAGTCAGCAGATTGGTGCTTTCGTCCAGGTAAAGTTTTCTCTCCGGCATAATTTTTTCTCCTCTTTATCTGAAAAACGGTGATCCCGTTTTTTTCTGCATATCCGGACCTTCATCACAAACACGGTCCGTTTCCGTTTCTTTCCTACAGAACCGCCTGAAGCCCGGGTACCGGGCTGTCGATGTCTGTCTGCTTCACGGCCTCCTCTGCCTGCTGAAGCACTGCCGCATCGGTATAGATATCACCGAGCCGGAACAGAATATCTCCGGACTGGCGGATCCCGAAGAAATCTCCGGGTCCTCTCATTTTCAGATCCTCCGATGCGATGAAGAATCCGTCATTTGACTGTTTCAGAACTTCGAGCCGCTTTTTCGACTCCTCTGTTCCGGTCGTATCCACCAGAATGCAGTAGGACTGATCCTTTCCGCGCCCCACACGTCCTCTCAGCTGATGAAGCTGTGCAAGACCGAAGCGTTCGGCATTCTCGATCATGATGACCGTGGCATTCGGCACATCAATGCCGACCTCGATCACGGTCGTTGAGACCAGTACCTGTATTCCGTTTTCGGAAAAGGCCTGCATGATTGCTTCCTTCTCCTCGTTTTTCATTCTGCCGTGTAGCAGACCTACTTTGATATCAGGCGGGTACAGACTGTCAAGCATCTTCCGGTAGCTTTCGACATTCTCGCCGTCGGAGCCTTCCGATTCCTCCACCATGGGGCAGATCACATAAGCCTGATGTCCCGACCTGACCTGATTTTCAATGAATTTCCAGGCTTTCGGCCTGTACTCGATATCCACGAGTGCATTCTTTATGGGCAGACGGTTCTTCGGCAGTTCATCCATGACCGAAATATCCAGATCTCCGTACAGGATCATTCCGAGCGTTCTCGGGATGGGAGTCGCCGACATGACAAGCACGTGCGGATTCCCGCCCTTCATGGAAAGCGCCTTTCTCTGGCCCACGCCGAAACGGTGCTGCTCATCTGTGATCACGAGTCCGAGGTCTTCAAAATGGACCTGCTTCTGGATCACGGCATGGGTGCCGATGACGATATCGCACTGATGCGATCCGATGCGGCCGTAAGCCTCTTTTTTTTCTTTCTGCGTCATGCTTCCCGTCAGAAGTTCCACAAAAAGGCCGAGTCCGTAAGTGTCCGAAAGTGCTTTCAGATTTTCATAATGCTGGATGGCAAGCACTTCTGTCGGCGCCATGAGAACACTCTGATAACCGCAGAGTGCCATCAGATACATGGAAAGAAATGCAACGATCGTCTTTCCGGAGCCGACATCACCCTGAACCAGACGGTTCATCAGATTCGGTCCCTTCAGATCCGATATGATCTCGGAAAGCACCCGGCTCTGTGCATTTGTCAGAGAATACGGAAGACGGGCGATCAGATTCTCCACTTCTTCCTTTTCCGTCACATAAAAGCTGTTCGGAAGACTCTCCGTCTCCTCCTTCATGTGTCTGACACCGATCAGGAAACGGTAAAACTCCTCAAACACCAGACGGTGTCTGGCATATTCGAATGTTTCCCTGTTTTCCGGGAAATGGATCTCACGTACGGCATCCATAAGAGGCGCCAGACTGTATTTCTTCAGCAGTGCATCCGGCAGTGTCTCTTCAACAGACACGCCTTCCGAAAGCACCTTGCGGATGCAGTCGGAGATCATCTTTCCCGTCAGGCCTTTGACGAGCGGATACACGGGCTGAAGCGTTTTCTTCAGATCCTCATAGACCTGAAGCCGGAAGATCTGCGGCTGGGACATGCTGCGTGCCGTCCCGCTGCCCTCCAGCTTTCCTTTGAAAACATACTGGCTTCCTGAAGAAAGCGTATTTGCAAGATACGGCATATTGAACCATGTCAGACGGATCGTGCTGCCTTCCTCATCTCCTATATACGCCGTCGTGATCCTGTATTTTTTCACATACCGGGTCTCCGGTCTTCCCGTAAGCACTCCGTATACGGCCGCATGATCCCGCAGTCTTGCCTGCCGGATCGAAAGCGGCTCTTCAAATGTTTCATACGTTTTCGGATAATAGAACAGAAGCTCACGGACAGTACCGATTCCTGCTTTTTTAAAAAGAGCTGCGGTTTTTTCACCTACTCCTTTGATCTCAAGAACTCTGCTTTCCGGATCCATTCTTTCTCCCGATATCATTCAACTGCAATAAAGTAATAATAAACAGGCTGTCCGCCGTACTGGATCTCCACCTCGGCATCGCCGGCAATTTCAGCGAGTTCCGCCTGAAGCGCTTCCGCCTCGCTTTCCTGAATGCCTGCTCCGTAATAAAGCGTGATCATGGCCGTCTCTTCTGTCAGTGCGCGTCCCACCGCATCCTTCACGACTGCGGAAAGTTCTGTGCCGCCGCTTAAGATCTCTTTTCCGGAAAGCGCCATAAAATCATCCTTGTGCAGGGTGACTCCGTTCATAACGGTATCGCGGACCGCATAAGTCACATCGATCGTCTGAACCAGTTTTCTTCCTTCGTCCATGGCTTCTTCGATCTCTTCCGGACTGTTTCCGGGTACGAAGCTCAGCATGCAGGTGATTCCCTCACAGACAGTCTTTGTGGGGATCACGATCACCTTTTTATCTTTTGTCATTCCGGCGGCCTGACTGGCAGCCATAACAATATTTCCGTTATTCGGAAGGATAAAGACAGTGTCCGCATTCACACGGCCGATCGCGGAAAGCACATCCTCCGTGGAGGGGTTCATCGTCTGACCGCCTTCGATCACATAATCCGTACCGAGGTCTCTGAAAATACCGGAAAGACCGTCTCCGGCACAGACGGAGATAAACCCGTATTCCTTTCGCGGAAGCTCCTCCTGAGGCACTTCTTCCGCTTTTTCCTGCTCTTCTCTGGAGAACAGAAGCTCGCGGTGTTCTTCCCTCATGTTATCGATCTTGATATGAGAGAGCTCACCGTATGTCAGCGCGCGCTGGATGGCAAGACCCGGATCGTTCGTATGCACATGGATCTTGATGACTTCGTCATCCGCAACACAGACAATGGAATCACCGATCGACTGCAGAAACTCCTTCAGACCTTCCTCATCCTTCTCCGTGATCTGTGATTTCAGAAGCACGATAAACTCCGTACAGTAGCCGAAACGGATGTCCGACGTGGAAAGAGAGGAAAGATCCGCCTTCACGTGCGTCTCTTCCGCTGTCTTCATATCCGGAAGGACCGTCATATCGATCTCTTTTCCCATAAGCGCATCATAGATGCCCTGCATGAAGACCATCAGGCCCTGTCCGCCGGAATCGACCACCCCCGCCTGCTTCAAAACCGGAAGCATTTCCGGAGTCAGTTCCAGAACTTCATCGCCGCAGTCGATGACCTGCTTCAGAAAATCCTGAAGATCCTCTGCATCGGAAAGCGCAACGGCTTTCTCCGCCATCCCTTTTGCGACTGTGAGGATCGTACCTTCCTTCGGCTTCATGACAGCCTTATAGGCTGTTTCCACCGCCTTCTGGCAGGCAAGGACTATATCGGAAGGAGACAGTTCCTCAAGCTCTTTGATCGCATTGACGAAGCCGCGAAGAAGCTGGGACATGATAACGCCCGAATTGCCTCTTGCGCCGCGAAGCGCACCGGAGGAGATCGCTTTTGTAACGGAAGCCATGGAATCCTCCTGAGCTGCGATCACTTCACGGGCCGCCGACATGACCGTCATGGTCATATTGGTTCCCGTATCTCCGTCCGGAACGGGAAATACATTTAATTCGTTGATCCAGTCTTTCTTTTCATTCAGTGCATAGACGCCTGAAAGAAAACATTTTTTAACCAAATACGCATTGATGCCAGCCATCGTACCGTTCTCCCTTTAATCGATCACACGAACGCCTTCTACATAGATGTTGATCTTTTCCACTTCCATACCGGTAAAACTTTCCACCTGATAGGACACATTTTCTATGAGATTCTCGGCGACTGCCTGAATACTGACACCGTATGCCACAATAATATGAAAATCAATGGAGATCTTATTCTCCCGGATCGTAACAAAAACACCCTTTGAGAGCCGGTCTTTTTTCAGGATCTTGACTATGCCGTCCTTAACGGAAACGGCGCCCATTCCGACAACGCCGAAGCAGGAAGAGGCTTCAATACCGGCGTACTGTGCTATGACATCGGGATTGATCCGGACATCACCGGTTTTGGTTGTTTTCTCTGCCATTCTAACTCTCCTTTATTTTTCACTGGCTGCAAACAGACTCTGCACGGGCAGCTTTTTTGCATGTCCCGATCAGAGTTATACCGTATCAGGACAGTATAGCATAACTCTAATCATTTTGCAAACAATACCGTGCTGTCACAGTCTTTTAGTTTTACTCAATCGGTTCTGACAAAAACCTGCATCCCGTTCTCGCCCCGGTTTGCCCAGCAGTAATAGGGTATGAACTTCAAAACTGTCTCTTCTGTCTGATAGCCGGTATACGGCCGGTACAGAGCACCGCCTTCTTCCGCCTTTCTCCGCATCCCCGGTACCAGAAGCGCCGTGACCTCACGGTTTCCGATCGTCACTTTCTCCGTCCTGATATCCGAAGGTCTCAGCGTACGCGAAACCGAACAGCGCCAGAGTTCCGGGCCGTTGTCGCATTCCTCCATGCAGTAAACGACCGACCCTCTCGTAAGAGCGACCCGTCCGATGTCCTCCCGTACTCTCGGATCCGCCTCCATAATGCGGATCCTCTCCTTCAGTTCCAGCACAAAAGACAGCTTTTCCTGCCAGTCGGGCTTTATGTAGATATAATCGTCCTTTTCAAACATGTCGGACGCCGAAAGGCCTGTAAAGCAGGGAGAGGTCCCCCATTCCGGGATCCTGAGCGCGAGACGGAGATCGCTGCCGCCGTTTTCAACGGTAAAGGTGATCTTCAGGCGCTCCGGAAGCCGCTCCACATTCTGTGTGACCGTGACTGTCCTGCCGCCTGTTATCTTTTCATAACGGCTTCCGATATAAAGATGCGCAAACAGCGTATCTTCGTTTTCCGTATAGATATATGCGCCGAGAGATTCTATAAGTCTTGCGATATTCGGCGGACAGCAGGCGCATCCGAACCATTACTGACGGACTGTCTTTACATGACTGATGCGCGTATCCGTCCTGTTTGCACGCGGATACACCTCCAGCGGATTGACATAGAAAAAGCTTTTTCCGTCCAGCGCCATACCGGAAAGGACTGTGTTGTAAAGAGCTTTCTCCATCACATCCGCGTATTCCGCTTTCGGTTCCAGCTGAAGCATTCTGCGGGCAAAAAAGATGAGTCCGATGGAGGCACAGGTCTCCGCATAGGCGGTGTCGTTCTGAAGATCGAACGGATAGGAAAAAGCTTCACCGATCTCTGTGCCGCCGACCGCCCCGGTAATATACATCTTCTCACGGACTGTGCTTCTGAAAAGATCTCTGCAGGCTTCCTTCAGAGATTCATCCTGAAGATGCCTTGCGATATCCGCCATACCCGAATACAGATACATGGCGCGTACGGCATGGCCGACTGCCTCCTTCTGTTCGCGTACAGGCTTATGTGCCTGAAAATAAGAGTATTTTTCCTCTTTTCCGCTGAGGAAATACGGACCGTTTTTCTCGGAGTCAAAATAGCAGGGGTTCTGTCCCCGTTCATTGATAAACCAGGAGGAAAGCTCCAGATACTCTTTCTTTCCAGTCACTTCATACAGTCTTACCAGTGCCATTTCTGCGATCTCGTGGCCGGGATATCCTTTCTTCTGACCGTCCCCGTTTCCGAAAACACGGCAGATCAGCTCCGCATATCTTTCAGCGGTGTGAAGCAGTTCATCCTTTCCGGTTGCCTGATAATACGCTGCTGCGGCTTCCGCAAGATGTCCGAAGCAATACAGCTCATGATGGTCTCTCAGGTTTGAAAACGCCCTTTCCCGGCCGTTCAGAATATAAAAGGTATTCAGATACCCGTCTTCCTCCTGCGCGGAGGAGATCAGCGAGATCACTTCATCTGCTGTCTTTTCCAGTGCTTCATCCGGATGTGCCGCCAGAGAACAGGCAGCCGCCTCCAGCCATTTGTAAAGATCCGAATCCTGAAACACAAATCCGTAAAAGCGGTCCTCTTCCGGATGATCCGGATCTTCGGGAAGGACCTGAATACGGCTTTCGTAAGGGGGATATTCGATATGTGCGCGGGCACGCTTCTTTTCCTGCAGAAGAGACGCCGCTTTGAAATTATGGATCGCATAAGACGGCGCAGCATCCGGGATCCTGTCATTCAGCGCATTCCACTGATACGGGATCACTTCATTTCTCACGAGTTCCATTTCCTCTTTCCAGAACTCATCCGTAACGTCAACATTTTTTAAATCGACCGGCCTGCTTGTAAGATCCATCTGTTCCTCCCGCTTCTTCTCTTCCGCACTCTGCCTGATGCGAATAAAGACTTCTGACTTGCTTTTTATCATCATACCGCAGAGAAGACGCAAACACAAGAAAAAAGCTTTCAATATATGCCGGTGACTTTCACGAAAGCAAAATATGCTTTACGAAAAAATATTTATTTTTTTGCTGAAAGGCTTGCATTTTGAGTGACTTTCTGCTATCATACTCATGTTGCTGTTCTGACAGCAAAATTGTTTATTTCCAGAACGAAATGGAGGTGCAAGAAATGGCTAAATGTGAGATTTGTGAAAAGGGTGCTCACTTCGGTATTAAGGTAAGCCATTCACACAGAAGAACAAACAGAATGTGGAAGTCCAATGTCAAAGCTGTTCGTGTCAAGACTGACAACGGCGGTACGAAGAAGATCTACGTGTGTACTTCCTGCTTACGTTCCGGTTTAGTTGAAAGAGCTTAAATGATGTGAAATCGTCTTACTTGTAAAGACCGTAAAGAAACTCTGTATCAGAAATGATACGGAGTTTTTTTATTTTCGAATCCGAGATCGTCTTATATTAATTGTACGACACGTTTACACTTGACGAAACCGCGAACCTGTGTTAGCATAATCAAAAATAAAACAATTTCCGGGCGCTGTTGAAGAACAGCCTAACAAGGAAGCGGGGTGCGAATCCCCCACGGAGCCGCCACTGTATCAGCTTGGTACCGTTCATGATGCCACTGGGAGACCGGGAAGGCGAACAGGTACAAGGAAGCTCAAGCCAGGAGACTTACCCGGAAATGCAGCACAAAGAGGCCGCGGACTATCGGCAAAGAAACGTGCATACGGGAAACAGTATTATCATCCCCTTTCTTTTTGTGTTGCAAAAAAGAAAGGGGTATTTTTATGAACAAACGCAACCTGAAACTTCTGCCGCTGCTTCTTTCGGCATTGCTTGTCATCACCGCCCTCTCCGGCTGTCTTGCGATTCCCGCGGCACCGGCAGAAAGCAAAGCAGAGACCGGTTCTTCCGCTGAAGACAAAACGGAACCTGTCTCCGAAGAGCCTGAAGCTGCTCCCGAAGAAGCCATTTCAGAAGAAGAAGACGCTCCTGAAGAAGAAGCTGCTCCCGAAGAAGCTTCTTCCGCTGATGAGGAAACTTCCTCTGATGACGCAGCTGATCCCGGTGAAGAAGTGACCTCTGATGACGCAGAAATCAGTACCGTGACTATCACCGTCAAGGTCAATCATCTGGACACAGAGACTTACGAAAACAGCGAATTCACGATCGAGACCTCTCAGGAATTCCTTCGCGGTGCCATGGAAGAAGTAGAAGGCCTTATAGAGGGCATCGATTCGGAATACGGCATCTGGATCACAGCCGTGGACGGAGAAACGGCCGATGACTCTCTGGAACAGTGGTGGGGCTTCGACGTCAACGGTGAAATGGGTATGCTCGGTGCCGACACCCAGCCGGTCGCAGACGGTGATGTCTTCGAATTCACATTGAACGAAGGATACGATTTCTGATCATTATCAGAGTATATCCCCGAAACATTATAAAGGACTGCTGAAGAAAGCCTCCTTATACTATTTGAATACAGAAAAGCACATAATGAAACCCCGCAGAGTAAGGGGAGTATCTTCTGTCAAGATGAAGGCAGAAGAATTTGCCCGATCTCTGCGGGGTATTTCTATTTATTTAATGATGCTTGGGTCAAAAGGTATTTTGCCTGCAACTTTGATACCGAACCACTCAGCGCATACGGCTTAATACATATTCACACAGGATCACACGGTCCTCAGCCGAAAATGCTTCGGGAAAATTGTCGGAAAACAGGATCTGTGCTGATGCGGGAAATTCGTCATCCCCCTCCCAGAGAATGAATTTCAGTTTCATTTCATCCATAAAGGGGATCTCATAGATCAGTCCGCTTCCGGGCACCTCCGTTCCGTGAAGCTTCTCTGCCGCTTTCCGGAACCCGTCCGCATTGGTTCCGAACATGCCTGTGAAACGGCTGATGCATCGCGCGCGGAAGTTTCGGTCGTAGACTTCACCCCAGGGAAGCTCCCTGTATGCGGAAAAAGTGCTGACAGGTTCTGTTTTCTTTCCTTCCGTCAGATACCTCAGAAACAGGATCCGGTCCTTGTCCTTCCAGTTATCATCCTGAAAATCCGGCCATGTCACACGCTTTTCTTCACCGAGTACATATAAAAGGAAGGTATTCCCTTCTCTCGACACGCCTGTACGTGCGGCGATCTCGGAAGGATCCGCTTTCTGAAATGCCTCCAGATAATGCGTCAAAGGGCGCTGTATCAGATTATCCGGTGCATAAGGTGTTTTCTTTTCCATGATCAATCCTCCTGATTCGGGAACAGACTGCTGTTTGTATGCGGCAGGAAGCAGGCTGCCACGAATTCATCGATATAGCCGGGTTCCGCAGAAAGCTCCACATACATCATATTCTTTGCAAGTTCCCGGATCTTTTCTTCCGCATCTTCAGAGAGCACAGCTGCCGCAGCACCGAACAGAGACGAATTTCCGATATAGGAGAATCGTTCCATCGGTACATCAGGGAACATACCGATCCTGATCGCATTCCGGAAGTTGATGCCGCTTCCGATTCCTCCTGCGATCTGAATGTGTTCGATATCCCCGACTTCCATGCCAAGCTGTGAAAGGATCAGAAGGATCGCGGAAAAGATCGCACCCTTTGCACGGATGAAATTATCGATATCCACTTCGTTTATAGAAAGTTCTGTTTCTTCTTCGGTCTCCTCCGGAAATGCCACGATATAGGCACCGGTTCCGTGTTCATCATGTCTGATCCTTCTGCCTTCACGGATAAACTTTCCGTTCGGCCCGATCGTTCCGGTGCGGAAAAGCTCGGCGATCATATCGATCAGTCCGGAGCCGCAAAGCCCGCGGATCTTTCCGTTTCCGATGATATCATAAACAGGCTCCATGCTCTCTTTGTCGATGGAGACCGCCTGAATCGCGCCGTCTGTCGCACGCATGCCGCAGGAAATATCACCGCCTTCAAAAGCCGGTCCGGCGGAGCAGGCACAGGTCATCATATACTCTTCGTTTCCTACCACCAGTTCGCCGTTCGTTCCGAGATCGATAAACAGCGTATTCTCAGGTGTCTTCCACATGCCTGAAGCAAAGATACCGGCGGTAATATCACCGCCCACATAGCTTCCCACATTCGGTGCCAGAAACAGCTCCGCAGCTGAAGACAATCCGGGAATGATATCGCCGGCCCTGAAATTCTCCGTTGAGAAGAAGGAAGGAATATAAGGTTCCATTCTGACAGGATCGGAATATACACCGAGAAGCAGATGTTCCATCGTTGTATTTCCCGCGATCGCCACACGATAGATCTGTGAAAGCGGAATGCCTGACTGTTCGGAAAGCGCAGAAAGAAGCGGAACAAGCGTCTCCTGTACGATCGCACGCTTCAGTTTTAAAGCACCGCCATCTTTGACAGATTCAATAATCCTGTTGATAACATCTGCACCGTAAATGATCTGTCCGTTACCCATGGAAGCTCTTGCAAGAAGCTTTCCGGTCTCCAGATCCAGAAGTGCCCCTGAGACCGTCGTTGTGCCGATATCGATCGCCGCACCGCAGGCTGTAAACGGTTCTTCCGGAGATACCGCATCCAGCACTTTCACAAGTTCTTCAGTCTCCTGAAGAATGACGCGGACGGAGAAATCGTTTTCACGCAGGATCCCTGCAAGCTTCAGGAGCGCCGGAAGAAGAATACTGACTTTCTTTCCGGTAAGCTCTTCCAGTTTCCACATCAGTCGTTCATTATCCGGCATGGTATCATCAAGAGAAGGCGCATCCAGATGAACTGTCTCGCATCTTACGGGTCTCTTTTCAAGATACTGTTCTTCCTTCAGCGTATTCACAACGCCTTCAAACAAAGAAGCGGTTTTCGGATCATTCAGGTCAGCGGTCCGGATACCGGTTCTGAAAGCGGATGCCTTCTCCGGTACTTCGATCTCGGCATCGCCTGAAACTGCTGCCTCACAGGCAAGCCGCCAGCCGTTTTCGTATTCTTCATCCGAGATATGACGGTTTTTTCCTGCCTGAACGGTTCCGTTCAATATACGTACCCTGCATTTTCCGCAGAGACCGTTTCCGTTACAGGGCGCATCTACGCTGATATCGTTTTTCCGCATCAGAAGAAGCAGATTCTCACCGTCTTCTGCTTCTGTTTTCAACAGGATCCGTTCACCTGTCCTGAAAATCAATTCTGCCAATTTTTTCTCCTGTCGGGCTCATTCCCGTATATCTTTCTTTTGAAAAAGGCCCGTTAAAGGGCCTTTTTCAAACTGCATGTTCCGATACTTTTCGTCTTTTCCGTATACAGATCCGGTCAGAAAGTCAGCTGATCCAGTGCTTCGTACAGAGCTGTTCTGAACGGATTATCCTTCGGAAGTTCGGATGTCGGTCTCCCTTCTCCGTCGTATTCGTAGATATCCTCATCCTGCGGAAGCACCGCCAGAAGGTCCATCCCTGATTTTTCGATCTCTTCCTTCACACCGTCAGAGATCACCCCGCCGGGTGCTCTGTTCACGATAAGCTTCATTTCTTTAGCGCCCAGATCCAGGCTCTTTACCAGTTCAAAGATCTTGGCACAGGCCTGCACGCCGCGGCGTGAACAGTCACTGACAAGGATCACGGTATCTACTTTCGGAAGAATACCGCGGCTCACATGCTCCATGCCTGCTTCATTATCCATGACGATATAACGGTAATTGGACGCATATTTTGCCACCTGTGCGGAAAGAATTCCGTTTACGAAGCAGTAGCAGCCCTTTCCCTGTGTTCTTCCCATTACCAGAAGATCATAGTCATCGCCCTCCGCAAGTGCTCTCGTAAACTGAAGCTCTGCATATTCCTGCTTGGTCATGCCTGCAGGAAGGGGCTTATCCCTGTCTTCCGCTCTTTCCATCTCCTCCCGGATATCACCGAGAGTCGTTTCGATCTCCACGCCGAGCACTTCATTCAGATTCGAATTTGCATCCGCATCGACTGCCAGTACGGCGCCTTTTCTTTTATCGCAAAGATAGCCGATGAGCATGCCGGTGATCGTTGTTTTGCCGACGCCGCCCTTTCCGGCTAACGCTATTGTCTGTGTCATATCTGCCTCCTTTCATCCTTACGGCTTCATTACTCTTCAGTCAGTGTATAAGCTGAAAGCAAGCCTTTCGACATGACCCGGTATTTGATGCCGTCCGGAAGGATCTCTTTTTCTATGGTATCCGCATGAGGTTCTGTCTTTCTCATCCACTCATCCGGATCCTCTGTTGAGATCTCCTCAAAAAACACATCGCGCATCTGATTGCCGCTGCATCTGTTGAAGATCTCACGAATCACCTCGTAGTCCATGTTTCCTCCGTAAGCGGCTTATTTATCAGGCTGTCTTCAGTACTACGGTACCGCCT
>JAZUFC010000306.1:0-2501 GCA_045640465.1 Lachnospiraceae bacterium
AAACGCTGTGGGCAACGATGCTCACAGCGTTTTTGCATAAGCACAGGAGGGAGCACCGGATCAGAAAATCGGACCGCAGACCTTGGAATGGATGCTTTTTTCACTGACCGGTCCAAAGAATCTCGAATCTCTGGAGTGTTCACGGTTGTCGCCAAGAACAAAGAATTCGGTATCGGAAAGATCATAGGTATTCAAAGTGACGGCAGTGATGTCGGCATTTAGGTCATCTATTTTTTCATGGTTGATAAAGATGCCGTCTTCTGACACCGTAACGGTATCTCCCGGGATACCGATGATTCTTTTTACAAGCTCATTTTCAGACTCCGGGTCTTTGAATATGATGATATCGCCTTCGGAGATCCCGGAAAGATTGTCCGTTAGAAGCAAAAGTTCTCCATCGTGGAAGGATGGCTCCATGGATGAGCCGGATACAATGATGAGCTTCCCTGAAAGAAACAGTACGGAAGCCAGAATCAGCATCACCGGGATCATGATTCGAAGAAAAATCAGTAAGCTGTTTGCAAATCTGGCTGTTTTTTCTCTTTTTATAACTGCTTCCATCCGGCGGCCTCCCTCTGCGCGTTGATGCCGATCTTTACCCGATTGGAATATTCGTTCAGCTCAAGGATCGTGACATCGTATCCTTTGAAAGGAAAACAGCAGTTTTTAAAATCTATGAGTTCAGAGTTTTTATGGGCGTCCTCCACCATGGCAGAGATTTGTTCGATGATACTCCAGGCAAGCGTTGTGGAGATACGGTTCAGGCACTGCTTTTCGTCCTCATCATGGCCGTCAGGGTGATTCTCGTCTTTAAGGAAGTACTTCGGGCAGGCATAGAACGGTGTGTGGGAAGCCGTGTATTCCTGAAACCTGACCGGCTTTTTATGGTTCATGCAGTAAAATTCTGTGTTTTTCCATCTGTTTTTAATCATGTACATATCCTCCTCTTGTTTTTATTGTACGATGACGAATCGTTTCGCAGCCCTTTTATTCGATTTTTCGGAAAATTTTGTGGTTCTGTCAAAAAACGCTTTTGAAACAGATTCTCATCGTAGAATCAACTTATGAAGATACAGGCAACTGCGAAGAAAGGAAAAGCAAATAATATGATAGAAAAAGAATGTACAGGTGAAAACATGATGAAAAAAACGGACAGTGCTGAGATCAGGGATATGAATCTTTTCAGATGCCAGGGAAAGATCCGAGCGATTACTTATGACAGAAAGAATGTGGAGATCTCCGTAGCAGTCTTCGAGATCAAGGATCATCCTGTGGAGTTTACGGCAACAGTACGTGATCCGGAGGTACTTATTAAAGACGCGATTAACGGAAAGACTGTGTATATCGAAGGTTATGTTTCGAATATGCAGTCGGGTAACAACTGGTATGTGCAGAAATTCTTTGTTACAAAGATCAGTCCTGCGAGGAAAGATCTTGAGGAGTTTATTGGGAATAAAGCCGAGCGGGTCTCGGAACCGTTCTTCCGCTTCTATATGGTCGGTACGCCGATCAGGCTGAAGGATACGGGGAATGACTGGACCACTGTTGTGATGAAGACAGATAAGGGGCAGTATGTGAAGCTCAGCGCATATTATGGTGGAAAGGGCCTTAAACGGGATAAGATCGTTAAGGATGTCCGTACAGCAGTATGCTGCAAGGCAAACACCACTAAAAGACCGCTCGCAGACGGAAAGGTCGAGAAGATCACCAATATCGTCATTCAGGAAGCTGTCCTGCTCTGATTCTGCATTTTTTATTAAGGTATTGTTTATCGTATATTCCGATCATCCGATTAGGGTACGCATGGAGGAAATTAAGGAAAGGAGTGTGTGCGGATGAGAGGAAAAGATATTGAGAGAAACTTTCGGATCATATATTTTGATCTTGACGGATGTCTTGCCCGCTGGAAGAGCGTTCCGGTGGAAGAGACCCACGAAAAAGGTTACTTTGCGGATCTGGAGCCTGAGCCGGAGCTTCTGCTTTTGGTACGTGTTATGCAGCGGGCTGGTTTCGATGTGCGGATCTGCTCGAAGTATTACTGTACGTCGGGCACAGAGACGGAATATGCCTTCGAAGACAAAATGAACTGGCTTCAGAAGGTCGGGCTTTCTGATATCCCGGCAGTGCTTGTGCCGTATGATGAAAACAAGTTCGACTACATCGAGAAAGGATCGGTGCTGGTATCAGATTATTCAAAAGAACTTTTTGAATGTGTCGAGAACGGAATTTTCGGAATCAAGTTCTTTAACGGATGCAACGGTACCAAGGGAAGCTGGGGCTCTCTTCCGTCTATCAATAAGGATCAGACGGCAAAGGAGATGTATCACGCACTTTTGCCATATCTTAAAGCTGTTTGCTAACACATTCCGAAAAAGAACAGGGCCCGAGAGGTCCTGTTCTTCTCTTTTTTAAGATATTATATATTTATTGACAATTATGCCATAATTGCATATAATAATTATATAAATCGGAACACAGGGGGTATCATGATGCTGATCAGG
>JAZUFC010000307.1:0-7807 GCA_045640465.1 Lachnospiraceae bacterium
GCATATCGGGACGGCGGATGATCTCGCCTTCGAATGCGGAGTTGAATGCGACCGGAATGTCAATGTTGGTGACTTTGGTCTTGATATCGCGGGCTTCGAGAGAAGTCTCGATCCAGTCCTTGGTGTTCTCGGAAATGAGAAGGCTCTTCGGAACTACCCACATATCCTTGGTATCGTTTGTGATGACCGGGAAGCCTAAACCGATGGCGCCGCCGCCGCAGGCAACTGTCAGGTCATCGACCGGTGCGTATGCATTGACGAATGCAAAGATACGCTCCAGCGTATAAGTGTTCATTCCCCAGTAATCCAGAGGCTGGATCGCACCGAAGATGTTGGCTGCTCTCATAACGAAAGAAATGATATGGGAGACTGCCCAGATATCGGGACCGACGTCAACAATACGGACCTTGAAGCCCATGGACATGCCCATACGCTTCGCCTGATCGATGATGCCGCCGATCAAAAATACGAAAATACCGCGGGTCTGATAACCCTTGATGGTATCTCTTGCTTCCTCATCAGAGGGAGCGGGTCCGATCAGAACGACGAAACCGGGGATGTCGCGCGTTACAAGCGGAACACCGAGTTCACGTACTTCTGCGTCTGATAAGTGACCGTGATATTCGCCCTTGTACGGATCCGGGTCATCCACGTATTTGCACGCTTCGATGACTTCCGCTGCCATTGCGGTAGCAAAGCCTGACGTGAAAACATCGTGTGTCCGGTATTCACGGGTCATGAAATCTTTGATCGGGCCGTCTAAAGCCGCTTTCAGATCAGCCAGTGTGCGGACCTGAATGCCTGTGTACTGTAAGATACAGGAACAGTTGTAAGCGGTATCGGGAAACTGCATTACGTGATCCGCACCGAACTTCGCGATCGCTTCATCCAGATCGTGAACGGCACGGGCGTACATTTCGTCGTTTCCTGCAAAAACTCTGTCAAATAATTTTCTCAATTTTAGTTCCTCCCGGCGGGGTCCTCCGCCAAAAGACAATCCATCTTCTCTTTGATCTTCCGAATTTCTTCGACTGCATGATCTGCTGTATCATAAGGAGATTCGGCTCTTCTGTCCGCATCCGTCACATCGGTGTCGTAATGAATGACGCCCAGAAGATCCTCTTCCGGAATGCTCTCCCTAAGGAACGTCTCATCGTGTTCGTCACGCACCTTATTGGCCACGACCCATACCTTGTTCACGCCGAGATCTGCGGCAAGCCGTTTCACGCTGTGATAGGTCTGGACCGATCTTGCACCGGGCTCCACCACGACGATAAAACAGTCCACAAAGCTTGTGGTGCCTCTCGCCAGATGCTCCAGGCCTGCCTCCATGTCCAGAATGACAACTTCATCCCGGGCTACGATCATGTGTGAAAGAAGTCTCTTGATCACTACATGCTCCGGGCAGACACAGCCGGAACCGCCTGTTTTGATGGTACCCATGACCAGAAGCTTGACGCCGTTCTTTTCGATGGCGAGCTTGTCGGGAAGATCATCCACTTTCGGGTTGATCTTAAAGAACTTCTGGAACTCATCCGCATCCGTTCTTTCCCGGATCATATCCTTCATCTCGCTGATGGGGATAATGTTTTCAAGCTGCTCCTCCGAAAAGCCCAGTGCCAGTCCGAGGTTTGCGTCCGGATCCACATCGGCGCACAGAACGCCGTTTCCGGATGCCGCATACAGTCTTGCCAGCACCGCCGCAAAGGTGGTCTTTCCGACTCCGCCCTTTCCGGTAATCGCAATCTTCATTCTCTTTACTCCTTACGTACCTTCGGTAAATCAGATACCGAGTGCTTCACGCTTCTTTTCAATGCCGTCGATAATATCCTGAACCAGCTGATCCGGATCGGTATTGATGGTGTAGCCTGCGCCGACCCATTCTCTTGTGCCCTCGGTGATCAGGTTCATCATCTGCTCGGAACCGCCTACCAGCGGATCGATGCCGAGATAAACATCAATACCGGTTGCCACAACGTAGTTGGCGATGGAAACTGCTTTTTCGGACATCCATTCCGGTGCGCAGCCGACAACAGGAAGCTGTGTGGTATCGATACCCCAGTCCTTCGCAATGCCGGTTACCAGAAGCATCATACGGCTGATATCCACGCAGGAGCCCATATGAAGTACCGGAGGAATGTCTGCAAGTGTACAGACTCTTCTTAAGCCTTCGCCGCAGAGCACCTTGGCATCCTTATCAAGGAGGCCTGCCTTGGAAGCTGCCTGTGCGGCGCATCCGGTGGCAACGATGACGATATCGTTGGCGATCAGCTTCTTCATGATCTCAATATGAGAATAGTCGGGACGAACCTTCGGGTTGTTGCAGCCTACCATGGCGACAGCACCGCGGATGACACCGGACTTCACGCACTCGATAAGAGGCTTGTAGGTGTCGAGTTCATCCAGATGGCTGTTGGTAACGGTATCCAGACGGCTCTTGATGCCTTCGCACGAATAGCCGACAGAAGCCTTATGCTTGTGCTCCGGAATGAAGATCTTGGATTCGTCACGGTTCTTGAAGTTCTCACATGCAGACTTGACGATCTGAGTTGCCACATCCTTTGCATTTTCGGATGTCAGCGGCAGATACTCGGAGAAAGGAATCCGGGCGATCGGAGAAGTCGTATAGAACTTGGTGTGGAAGCATTCGGACAGAGGTCCGATGTTCGGGAAAATACACTGTACGTCTACGACGATGGCTTCCACAACGCCTGTCAGAAGCGCTGCTTCCTGCTGCAGGAAGTTGCCGGCCATCTTGATGCCGTGACGCATTGCGATCTCGTTTGCGGTACAGCACATACCCACGATGTTGATGCCCTTTGCACCGTACTCTCTTGCGTATGCCTGCATTTCCTTGGACTCGGAAACAAGAACGATCATTTCGGAAACTGCCGGATCATGTCCGTGGCAGACGATATTGACCATATCCTTTTCCAGAACGCCGAGGTTGCCTTCCGTTTCCTTCGGCATCGGTGTGCCGTACAGGATATCGGAGATCTCGGTGCCGGCCATGGAACCGCCCCAGCCGTCTGCAAGACCTGTTCTCAGAGACTGTTTGACCAGTGCTTCAGCATCGGCGGTACAGCCCATGTGGGTCATGTGCATAGCGGTAACGACTTCACGGTCAACGGCTCTGGGAGTGATCTCGTTCTCTTCCCAGACTTTTCGGCGCTCTTCCGTTGCTCTCTCGGTCCAGCGCTGATAACCTTTGATCTTGCCGTATTCATTCAGACCGGTCTCGGCAACTTCATGCGCGATGTCATAAAGATCTCTGCCTTCGGTCTCGATTCCCCATTCGTTCGCAAGCTTCAGAAGCTTTGCGGAATCGGTTACATGATAGTAGCCGTCTTCGGAAGAATCGTAAAGCTTCCATACGCACTCACGGCCGTGGTCAGAATGTGCGGAAGCGCCGCCCGCTGCCATACGCAGATAGTTTCTGCCGGCAATGGTATCGGCGGTTGCACCGCAGATGCCCTTGGGAGACTTGGGGGTGATACGGCACGGACCCATGGAGCAGATACGGCAGCAGACGCCTAATTCACCGAATTTACAGTGAGGGGTCTGATTCTTGACTCTGTCCTGCCAGGTGTCGATACCGACCTTCTGTGCAGTTTCATGAAGACGGGCCTGATCCGCCTCCATCTGTTCCACGGTGGTACTTACAAATTGTTCGCTCATTCCAGTACCCTCCTTAATTTAGTAATTTTTTACAGCTGCAGATAAGAGTCTGCATACAGAGTATTGTTCTTGATGATATCGCAGGACTTGATGGTCTCCATCATTCTCAGATCGCAGGGATTGATGATAGCGGAGGTCAGACCTGCCTGCATGGACATGGCGATCATCGCGGAATCCATGATCGGACGCACATCCTTCGGCATACCGTTGGAAACATTTGAAAGGCCGCCGGTGGTGTTGAAGCCCATGTCGGAGAACATCTTGATCGCTTCCAGAATATCGGTGATCTTGTCCTGCATGCCCTTGATGACAAGGAACAGCGGATCGAACCACATATCAGCGGGATCCATGCCGAGTTCCATGCCGTGCTCAAGAAGCTCCTGGCAGTACATCATACGCTCGTCGTTGTCAGCCGGAACACCGGACTTGGAGCAGAGTGCGATGATGATGGCGTCATTGGCTGCCGCAAGATCGACGTTGGAGATTCTGTCGCCTGCATCCGCAGAGTTGACGATGGGTTTGCCCTTGGAACGGTTGTATACGGAGATACCGGCTTCGATCGCCTTCTGGTTTGCGGTATCCAGAGCCAGCGGAACATTGTCAAAATTGGACTGAAGAAGGGTGACTGCCCACTTCATCAGATCTTCGCCGTCGGATTCAGCGGGTCCGATATTGACATCCAGGTAATCCGCACCGGCTTTGAGCTGCTGACGGGCACGCTTCAGGATCGGTTCCGGATTTCTGTTGGCCATAGCTTCGCGGATAACGGGAGAAATGCAGTGAATTCTTTCACCGATGGTAATGAATTTTCCCATAGTATAAACTCCTTGTTTTTATTTTTTCGTATGCACCGGGTCCCGGCAGCAATTCACCGGGGACGAACCCCTGAAGTCTGCCGAAACCCGGTACTTTGTTTATTATGCGTTTGCTTTCAGTTCACGCAGGAACTTGACAAGCTGTACAGCTTCGTTCGGAGCGATGATGATCTCCCAGCCGGGAAGCTTCGCTTCGAGTTCGCCCTTTAAGACAGCGACCTTGCCGGGAAGGATCAGCTTGCGGCACTTGATCTTCTGTTCCACTTCCAGAGTCTCGATGGACTTTGCGATGGAGGATGCGGAGAACTTGCCTGCCGCCCATGCGGTCAGTACGGAATATCCGCCTGCATCGGAGATGATCATGTTGACCGGAACACCGGAACGCTCGATCTCGCCGGAAACGACGAAGTATGTCAGAGCAAAGTCAACGGTGACGGAGCAGAAATCGTTCTCGCCTGCGCCGTTTAACGGATAGATGCCGGGCTCCACGCGCATCGGCTTCTGCGGATCCGTAAACAGATTCTGACGTAAGCCGTAAAGCGGAAGTGCCTTTGCATAGTCCATTTCATCCATAACGATGACAGAGCCGTAACGGGATACGAACAGAGCTGCCAGAGCTGCCTGCATGTGGCTGTCTCCTCTTGCGATCTTCGCAAGGTTGACAAGAGACGGATAACCGAAGGGACGGTCGTTGTTCTTGATCGCTGCGCGGCGGATCTTGACGGTATTTGCAAATGCGTCCTTGATGGATGCGATGCCTGCGTCGAGGATCAGGTTCTTGTTGCCGAGCGCTTCCAGAGCGGAAACTGTGTCATACAGTCCGTTCAGGTCTTTTGCGGTCACGCCGAGGACCATGCCGTTCTCGGTCGCGATCTTTGACATATCGGCATAGTTGTCTTCGTTTGCGCCGTTTAAGATGGCGGGGATTCCCTTGACAAGAGCTGCTGCCTTTGCCGCAAGGTCGGTATCCTTGACGTCGAGGATCAGTGCACGGCCTGCGTTCTTTGCCTTTTCAACAAGTGCAAGATAGCTTTCCGGAGAAGAGATCTCTGCATGGTTGACAAAAAGCATCTCAACGAACATGTGCTCGCCGATACGGTCGTAGTCGATCTTGTTGATGTCTGCAATACGCTGGTCGCAGATCTCTGCGGGCATAGCGTCGCAGATATAGTTTGCAAACAGGGAATGAGACACGAAGGTCTTGTCATGACGGAACATAACGGTCTCGCCGCCTAACTTGTAGTCGCCGACACTTACGGTCTTCATCGGCGGAGCGGTCTGGTCTGAAAGCATAGCCAGCGCTTCTGCGGACATGTGCGGGCACTTTTCGATCGGAACCGCACCCTGAGCGACCTTCATGCAGAATGCCATACATGTCGGGCATCCGCATTCCTTACAGTTTGTTTTCGGAGAAAGTTTGAAGATATCCAATCCTTTTAAAGCCATGGACGTACCTCCTTTACATTAAAGCCGAGATCATATCGGCAATCGTCTTGACGGAATCGGGATGTTTCAGAAGAACGGCATCTGCACCTGCTGCAAGTGCTGCGGAAGCGGTCACGATCTCCATCTGGATACCGCGCTCTTCTCTTGCGCCCCATGCGGGCATGTCCTCTTCCTCGAGGAGTGCTTCCTTGACGCCCCATGCATCGTCACCGACTTCGGTCACAACAGGCATCTGAAGCATTGCATCGTTCTGGGTGAGTGCTGCGTTCTTAACACGCTCGGTGGTGGATGCAAGATATTCGAAACCGTAGCCGGCTGCTGCGGAACCGAGGCACATCACGACCTTGTTCATGGGCGTGCCCATCTGGGAAAGGAGAACGTTCAGCTGCTTTGCCAGGTTGATATCCACTGCGGACTCGCCGCCGATTCCCTGACCGTAAGCCATTACTGCAGAAGCAGCCATGGTCTTGTAATCCTCCTCACGGCATGAAAGAAGAAGGATGTTCTTTCCCTGCAGTGCTTCTGCGACCTTGGAAAGGACTTCGACGTCCTTGTCGATGTTCTTGCAGCCCATAACAGCCAGCGGCTTCGGAGCAATGGCATCGTACACTTCCTTTGCAAGGGCTGCACAAGCCTCTGCGGAAGCGTTCTCTTCGCCGGGATCTGCGGAATCCAGCGTCAGTACGACGAAATCGCAGCCGGGCATTTCGGATGCTTTCTTTGCCTGCTGAGCAATGGTCTCGCAGCCGTCATAATAAGCCTTGAAGCCGGGAACCGTTGCATCATATCCTTTGTCGGATACCATCACACCTACCTTCGGCGCATTCGGAATGGGTGCGTCAAATGAATAGAGCGGGAATACGTTGTATCCGCCCATTGTTACCTCTCTGCCCGCTTCGCCCAGTGTATACTCACTGATTTTTGCCGGGTAGACCTGTGTCTTGTCAACAAAAGGCATAACTGAAACCTCCTTTAAATATTTAGGTAACGGAATCACATTCCTTCACCTGAATTCAGAAATACACATTGTTATTATAAATGATTCCTATTTTGAATATGAGTAGCAATTTCTTTCACTAATGCAATTTTTGGTTGCACCATCATATTTTCTGTGCTACCATGACTCCGGGACAGTGTTTTTTTCACTGTCAGCATGCATAAAAAGGAGATACGGACAGCATGGATATCCACGACCTGCGCACCTTTCTTTCAGTGGCGGATGCCAAAAGCTTTTTAAAGGCGGCGGATGATCTTTTCATTTCGCGTCAGGCTATCTCGAAGACGATACGGAATCTGGAGGACGAGCTTCAGGTGGAGCTGTTCGTCCGGAACCAGAAAGGTGCCATGATGACGCCTGCCGGGATCTTTCTATATTCAAGAGCTGCTTCTCTTGTCGCCGAGTTCGACAAGCTCCGCCAGGATACGATGGACATCAACCGCTCCTACCGTCCGGTGATCCGCGTAAGCCTCGTACAGGGACTGTACGGCTCCTACGCAAGCGCGCTCATGGATTACGGGGAAAAATACCGCTCCGAAATGGATCTGCAGCTTTCCAGCTGTTTCGATACGGACTGTGAGGCTCTGCTTGCCGAGCGCCGTTCGGAAGCCGTTCTCTCCTTTCAGAAGCCGGATGAGAACATCGCGCGTTCCATTCAGCTCTTCGCTTCACCCCTCGTGTTTCTGATCAACCGTGACGAACCGCTTCTGCATGCGGAGATGCAGAAGTTCTCTGAGCTTTCGCATCTTCCGATGATCCTTTACACATCCGGTCTCAAAAAGCCGCTCTGGTGGTATGACCATCCCCGGAAGAACGATATTCTGTTAAGCGATCTGAACTATGCCTTCACGCTTCTGAAGGAAGGCCGGGG
>JAZUFC010000308.1:0-2752 GCA_045640465.1 Lachnospiraceae bacterium
AACAGGCGGGGCGGGCAGCGGGGAATCAACAGGCGGGGTGGGCTGTGGGAACAAACAGGCAGGGCGGGCAGCGGGAATCAACGGGCGAGGCGGGCTGTGCGGAGCGGTTCGCAGAAAAATGATGCGGAAAGCCTGAATATCATGTTGATGCTTTGGCGAAAACGGGGTATTCTGATAGAAGGAGGTAGACGATATGTTTGAATTTGTGCCAATGTCGGACAGGATCCGCGGGATCCGTGTAAAGAGAGATGCGTTTACGTCAGGAAAGTTCCTTTCCGTGAATACGGAACGGACAAAGATCTATACAGATTATTATAAAGCACATGAGAATGAGTTTCCGCTTCTGAAACGGGCAGGAGCACTGTATACCTGGTGCGCTGAGAAAGAGGCACTTGTATTTGACGATGATATTTTTGTCGGTACTACAGGCCCCGGCGAGCGGACACTGAGTCCGTATGTGGAATGGGACTGCAAGTGGATACCCAATGTCGTGGATCCGGAGACATTCCGGGAGGCATGGCAGTCAGGGGCGGAAAATGCCATCTATATGAGCGATGAGCAGCGGGATATTCTGGCCGAAGCCTACGAATACTGGAAAGACCGTACACTTTCCAAAATGGTGGAAGGTGCGCTTACGGACGATTTCTGGGAGGCGGCCGGAAACGGCTGTATTCTGGATTCCGGGATCCATGACAAGTTCTTTTTCGGCGTTTCCGGAATGCCGCAGGGACATTATGTGGCCAATTTCAATAAAGTCGTCAATACCGGCTTCGGAAAGGTGCGGGAGGAAGTCCTGAAAAAGCTCGAAGAGACCCGCGGAAAAGTGTTCGGCGATAGAGCGGAACAGCACATCTTCTATCAGGCGGTCTTAAGAGTCTGTGACGGTGCGATCCTGCTTTCAAAGAGGTATGCGGCTTCCTGCAGAAAAAAGGCCGAGACCGCGGAAGGAAAGAGAAAAGACGAACTGCTCAGAATGGCGGATTCACTGGAATGGATCATGGGGAATCCGGCAAGAAACACCTGGGAAGGTCTCCAGGCGATCATTTTCTATCAGCTTCTTCTGTCCACGGATGCCCAGCAGCACGGACAGTCGATCGGCCGTGTGGATCAGTATGTCAGAGAACTTCTTGACAGAGATCTGCGGGAGGGAAAGATCACAAAAGAAGAAGCGCAGGAGTATTCCGACGCGTTTATTCTTCGTCTCAGTGATATCATCGTTCTTCCGGGCTTTGCAAATAACAGAAACATCATTCAGATGATCAAAAACGGACGGAATCTGTATTCATCCATTTATAACGGACTGACTCCCACAGCAGGCATTGCGCTGACGATCGGCGGCTGCAGACCGGACGGAACGGACGCATCGAATGAGATGACCAGACTGCTTCTTCAGACTTACGGACGCATGGGCTTCCCGGATCCGACGGTCGCACTTCGTGTCGGAAAGGATACACCGGCAGATGTGTGGCGGCTTGGAATCGAATCTGCAAAACGCTGCGGCGGTGTGCCGCAGATCGAAAATGACGATCTGATCGTCCCGATGATGACGGATCTCGGCTTTTCGATAGAGGAGGCGCGTGACTACAGTATCGTCGGCTGCGTGGAGCCCGCCGGAACCGGAAACGAATGGCCGGCATGCGGACTGACGGGACGTGAATCGATCTGGAATATGGTCAATATCCTTCCGATCACTATCAACGGCGGCCTCAATGTGAAGACCGGCAAGACCGGACTTCCCTGCAAAAAGCTTTATGAATACGAAAGCTTCGAAGAGTTTCAGGATGCATTCGCAGCCCAGATGAAATATGCCCTTGAATGGAATGTCTCCTACTGCAATATGTTTGAGCTTGTCTATTCGCGTTTCTTCCCCTGTATTGCAGCCTCTTCCATGATGGAAGGCTGTCTTGAAAAGGGAAAGGATGTGACTGCGGGCGGCGCGAAGCACAACCGGACAGGCATTACGGCGACCGGTACCGGAAATGTCGGCGACAGTCTGATGACTATTAAAAAGCTCTGCTTCGATGACCGGACCGTTTCTCTGAAAGAGATGTATGATGCGCTGAACAGCAACTGGGAAGGCTATGAAGAGCTTCGGGAGACGATCATTAAGAAGGTGCCTCACTACGGAAATGATATCGATGAAGTGGATGAACTTGCAGCCTGGGCTATCGGCAAATTTGCGGAGATCATGTCAAAAGAGGAAGGCCCGAGAGGTCCCTACTCAGGCGGAACTTTTACCATGACTGCGCACATCCGTCAGGGCAGCGTGACACCGGCGACACCGGACGGAAGAAGAGACGGAGAACCGCTGGCGGATGCCATCAGTTCACGGCAGGGATTCGACAAAAAAGGTCCTACCGCCTATTTGAAGAGCGCGGCAAAGCTTCCGCACAGGGCACTGACGAACGGCGATCAGCTGAATATCCGTTTTTCTCCGAAGAGTGTCGACGGGGATGCCGGTGCTGAAAAACTGCGTGATCTGATCAGAGCGTATTTTATGCTCGGCGGCATGCAGGTGCAGTTCAATGTGGTCTCCACGGATGACTTAAGAAAAGCACAGGAAAGGCCGGATGATTACAGAAGTCTGGTGGTCCGCATTGCCGGATTCTCCACCTATTTCGTTTCACTTGACAAACGTACGCAGGATGATTTCATCCGCCGGACGGAACAGCTCGCATAAGATAAGATCATAAAAGCAGCCTGTAAAAAATGCCCGGTGTTCTTCAGGATACCGGGCATTTGCGATACGGAA
>JAZUFC010000309.1:0-4825 GCA_045640465.1 Lachnospiraceae bacterium
GTCGAAGTTTGAGAGCAGTATAATTCTATAAATTCTATAGGGGTCTAAAACAACATACCCGCTAATATTAGATTGTGATGTGACGGCAGTAAGGCAATTTATACGTATTTTAATTGATTTTCCATTGACATACGTATTATCACGTATTATGATAGTGCTATCCAAACAAAGGAGAGAGCAATGAAGGTTTCCGAAATGATGAAATTGCTGAAGAAAGCCGGATGCTATATCACTGATCACGGACATAGTCATGATAAGTGGTACAGCCCGATTACCGGAAAAACCTTCCCGGTTCCAAGGCATCCGGGAAAAGAACTTCCGACCGGTACGGCAAATTCAATCAAGAAGGATGCAGGACTTGTATAAAGCCCTTGATTCCCATGTTTCTCTTTGAAAGGAGCTTATCATGGCAAAATACATTTATCCCGCTGTTTTTACACGTGAAGGTGAGCTGTATTCAGTTAATTTCCCCGATTTTGAAAGCTGCTATACTTGTGGTGATAGTCTTGCAGATGCTTTTGAAATGGCTGAAGATGTGCTCGCGTTTACGCTCTATCAGAAAGAATCCTCCAATGAACGAATTCCGCTGCCGTCTGATCAGTCCTCAATTTCCGTTCCGGCAGATTCTTTCGTGAATCTTGTTGCCTGCGATACACTGGCATACCAGAAGCGCAACAATACACGTGCTGTCAAGAAAACGCTTTCTATTCCCGAATGGCTGAATGAGCTTGCGATTGCAGCAGATCTGAACTTCTCTCAGGTTCTTCAGGATGCACTGAAAGAACGGCTGCAGGTTTGATCCTGAATTGTTTCCATCTTCAAAAGGCTGTGCTTCGTCCATTAAATTTTCACTATTTTTACACTATTTTTCGCTATTGTTCTCTCTCCCTTTTTTGTGCTATAATCCTCTCAGAGTATTGAAAACTGATGACGGAGAGCACGGTATGGGAGTTAATTTCTTTTTGAAATACAAGAAAGCTGCAAAATATGTTGCCATTCTGGCAGGAACCCTTCTGATGGCGATCGTCACAAAGTGGTTCTATGATCCTGTCGGAATCGTGACGGGCGGTTTCGGCGGTATCGCCATCATCGTCAAGCGGTTTACGAATATTCCGCTGTGGATCACCACGTTTTCTCTGAACGTGCCGCTGTTTCTGGTGGCCGTGAAGGTTAAGGGCTGGTCCTTCATGAAGGATACAGTCATTTCGCTTACCATGTATGTCATCTATCTGGCGATCCTGCCGGAATGGGGACTTTTTTCCGAGCCGGATCTGTTCCTGCAGTCGGTGATCGGCGGCGTGATCTACGGCGTCGGTTTGGGCATGATCTTTTATGCAGGCGCGACGACGGGCGGCACGGATACGCTGGCAGCGCTGATCCATGTCAAGCTGAAGCATTATTCCGTGGCACAGATCATGCAGGTGCTGGACGGACTGGTCGTGGTGATGGGTCTGTTCACATTCGGCGTTATCGTTTCCATGTATTCCCTGATCACGATCTATCTCTGCGCAAAGATCTCCGATATGGTGCTGGAGGGCAGCAAGTACGCGAAAGCGGCCTATATCATCTCCGACAGGTCGGAGGAGGTCGCAAAGGTGGTCATGGAAAGACTGGAACGCGGCGCGACGGGTATTTATGCGCAGGGCATGTATACCGGAGCTGATAAGAAGATGATCTTTGTCGTGGTCTCCAAAAAGGAGATCGTGATACTGAAGGAACTGGTCTATGCCATGGATCCGAAGGCATTTGTGATCGTGACGGATGCGCGTGAAGTGCTTGGCGAAGGCTTCGAGGAAGGAACAGGCGAACGGCTTTGAAGCTGATGCAAAAATTAACAGGCGAACGGCTTTGACGTTATATTTGACAAAACAGGGTGCGGTATGTATAATAGAATAGCCGCGCAGCCGGGGAAGCAGCGGAGCCCTGTACCTGCAATCCGCTCCAGCAGGGGTGATGTCAACCGGAGAATGCCTGAGGTGGAGCTGCCCGGCGTAAGTGGTGTTGAAGCCCGGGTCTCATGCAATAGAACGCCGCGAACCGTGTCAGGTCGGGAACGGAGCAGCACTAAGCGGAAAGTTTTATGTGACGTGAGGCAGCCTTGGCCGAGCTAACTGCGACGGTAACGTCTGGTTTATGTATGCGAAGGAAGACGCGCGGTTTTTTAAGTGGCTGATGCATTTTGAATGCACAGCCGCTTTTTTTGTTGCACAAGGGGTTCAGTGGCCAATGGGCCGGACCCTGACTTTGGGCTTGCAAAGTGCCCTGAGAACAGGAAAAGATGAAGTCGCATCTGATTGATTTTTTTCTGTTCAGAATGAGAAAAGTATGCTATGATATACGGGAAGCAGGCTGTACGCCTGTCTATTTTGCGTACCTGCGAAACGAAAAGGAGCAGTTATGGGCAGAATCTATGCATCTGTTGACGAAGCCATCGGCCATACGCCGCTTGTGGAGCTTCGAAATATAGAAAAGAAACTCGGACTGAAGGCGAGACTTCTTGCCAAGGTGGAGTCGTTGAATCCGGGCGGATCCATCAAGGACCGCGTGGCAAAGAAAATGATCGATGAAGCGGAGAAGAAGGGCCTTCTGTTCCCGGATTCCGTGATCATCGAACCGACATCCGGCAATACCGGCATCGGACTTGCGCTCGTGGGCGCGGCCCGCGGCTACCGTACCGTTATCGTTATGCCGGACTCGATGTCGGAGGAGCGCATCCGCACGATGCAGGGCTTCGGCGCGGAGGTGGTGCTGACGCCCGGCGAAAAGGGCATGAGCGGCTGCATCGAAAAGGCGGAGGAACTGAAGAAGCTGTATCCGCACGCGTTCATCCCGGGGCAGTTTGACAACCCGGACAATCCGGCGGCACATTATGAAACGACAGGTCCGGAGATCTTTGCGGATACGGACGGTCAGGCGGACTATCTGGTCGCGACCTTCGGAACCGGCGGCACCGTGACCGGAACCGGAAGATTTCTGAAGGAAAAGATCGAGGGCATCCGCGTGATCGGTATCGAACCGGCGTCCTCTCCGCTTGTGACGAAGGGGTATGCGGGAAGTCATCAGATCCAGGGGATCGGCGCGAATTTTGTTCCTGCGGTGCTGGATATTTCCGTGATGGACGAGGTCCTGACCGTCAGCGATGAAGACGCGTTTCTGTACGGCAGAATGCTCGGCAGAGAAGAAGGGATCCTTGCAGGCATCTCCGCAGGCGCGGCGCTCTGCGGCGCGGCAGAGATCGCAAAGAGGCCTGAGGCTGAGGGGAAGACGATCGTCCTGATCCTTCCGGATACGGGAGACCGGTATCTTTCCACAAAACTTTTCTCGTAACACCTTTTGACCCCGGCAACATATAATGCCGGAGTCAAAAGATATGTCACGCCAGGTTCCGTGCTTCGCACTTCCACCTGGCATCATCATATCAGAATACGGGCGCAGGCCTGCAGACAGAAAGGGGCGGAACATGATCAGAGTCGGTATGCTGACAAGCGGCGGCGACTGCCAGTCGCTGAATGCCACGATGCGGGGCATCGGAAAGGCACTTATTCATCATTACGGAGATGACGTGGAGATCATCGGGTTTATTGACGGTTACAAGGGCCTGATGAATAACGAGTACAAAATACTGAAAAGCCGTGATTTCTCCGGTATTCTGGATGAAGGCGGCACGATCCTCGGCACATCCCGCCAGCCCTTCAAGAAGATGCGGGTGGTGGAAAACGGCTTTGACAAGGTCGCTGCCATGAAGAACACCTACTATGCCCACAAACTGGACTGTCTCTGCGTGCTTGGCGGAAACGGTTCGCAGAAGACCTCTGCCCTTCTGAAGGAAGAAGGACTGAATGTACTGGGTCTTCCGAAGACGATCGACAATGATCTGTGGGGAACGGATGTGACCTTCGGCTTCCAGTCCGCAGTCAACATTGCAACGGACGCCATCGACTGCATCCATACGACGGCTGCTTCCCACAGCCGCGTGTTCATCATCGAAGTCATGGGCCATAAGGTCGGATACCTGACGCTGCATGCGGGAATCGCCGGCGGCGCAGACATCATTCTGATCCCTGAGATCCCTTACGATATCGACATGGTGGCTAAGGCGATCAAAAAGCGCGAGGAGGAAGGAAAGAACTTCACGATCATCGCCATGGCGGAAGGCGCGATGTCCAAAGAGGACGCAAAGCTCAAGAAAAAAGAACTGGAAAAGAAGAGAAGTTCAATGCCGGCCTCTTATCAGCTGGGGCAGGAGATCACGAAGCTCACCGGACAGGAGGTCCGCGTGACCGTTCCCGGACATACACAGCGCGGCGGCAGACCCTGCCCGTACGACAGGGTGCTTTCCACCAGACTGGGCGCAGCGGCGGCAGAAATGATCATCAAGGGAAAATTCGGTTATCTGGTTGCCATGCATAACGATGAGATCCGTCCGGTTCCGCTGGAAGACGTGGCAGGCAAACTGAAAACAGTGGACCCGAAGAGCCCCATCATCAGGGAGATCAAGCTGATGGGCATCAGCTTCGGCGACGAATAAAACGGGGGAGTTATGGCTTATACGGCGCTATACAGAAAATGGCGGCCGCAGACCTTTGACGAGGTCCGCGGACAGGATGCCATCGTCCGGACGCTCAAGAATCAGATCGAAAGCGGCCGCGTCGGGCATGCGTATCTGTTCTGCGGCACCAGAGGAACCGGTAAGACCAGTGTGGCCAAGATCTTTGCAAGAGCGGTGAACTGTGAGGATCCGAAGGACGGAAGCCCCTGCAACGAATGTGCATCCTGCAGGGAGATCCTGAACGGAAACTCCGTGAATGTGGTGGAGATCGATGCG
>JAZUFC010000310.1:0-3016 GCA_045640465.1 Lachnospiraceae bacterium
CACCTACGTGCTGACGATCCTGACCTTTATCATGATCATGCTCTACGGCATGCAGATCGCAACAGCCGTTGCCACGGAAAAGAGCAACCGCGCGATCGAGGTGCTGGTCACCAGCTGCAGCCCCGACGCACTGATCTCCGGCAAGGTCCTTGCCGCCTCTTTTGCAGGTATCCTGCAGATGACAGCCATCCTGCTCGCGGCAGTTGCCGGCTACCGTCTGAATCATCAGTACTGGGACGGCATTCTGGATCTGCTTCTGGATATTCCTCAGAATGTGCTTTTCGTCTTCCTGTTTTTTGCGCTTTTCGGCTATATCTTCTATGGCTTCTGCTACGGTATGGTCGGCGCACTGGTCTCCAAGACGGAAGACATCGGAAAGACCGGAAGCCTTCTGCAGGCACTTTTGATGATCATCTACTTTATCGCGCTGTTCCTGCCGATGACAAACAGCGGAAGCCCCATTCTGAAGATCATGTGCTACATCCCCTTCAGTGCTCCCTTCAGCGTCTACTCGATGCTCGGAAGCGGCGGCATCTCAACTGCGGGCGTCTGTATCTCCGGCGCGATCCTGATCGCTTCCACGGTACTTGTCAGCTTCCTGGCTTCACGCATCTACCGTATGGCAACACTTCGCTACGGAAACCCCATCTCCCTGATGAAGGGCATTCAGATGGCTCTGAAAAAAGAGTAATATTCACAGAAGAAGGACCGGCCCTGAAGGCCGGTCCTTCTTCTTCACTCCGTCCGTTACTGCATATACTGTGCAACGGATGTGTCTTTTGTCACACTGTCAATAAACTCGTCATTGTCAAAATCGTAGATCAGCGCATCGCGGATCACATCCATGGCGTCTTCCTTCAGAAGGAAGCCTTCTTTTACGTGCTTCATGCAGTTTTCGGCAACCAGCTTGACATAATTTGCATGATTTCCGTACATCTCACGGAGCTTTTCCTTACTGAAGGGCGTAATGACGCCGTCCCAGCTGTACGCAGCGATCGGCACGTCCACATAAGAGGAACGGATGCCGCCCTTTGCGTTTCCGTTTTCATCCAGCACGAAATCCATATCCGGATAGCTGCCTGTAAACTGAAGGCGTTCCGCCTTCGGCGGCAGAATACCCGCTTCGCAGTATCTGCGAAGCGCGACAAACGCCGCACGGATCATGTACTGAACCGGGAAATGCTGATACGGACGTTTCGGCATCATATTCGCAAAACGTGCTCCGCAGCGCTCCGCGTCATACTTATTCATCATGAAATTGTTGTCCGCACGGATGCCGAGTGCCGCACCGGAGATCTCGTAAACACGGTAGACAGGATCATCCTCATCATCCTTCCGCTGAAGGACAGACCAGTCCGGATGTGCACCCTTTCCGAGCATGTCGCCAAGCGTCAGCACGCGGAAGCAGGGTGCCACGGAATCGATGACCGACATGGGATCCGGTCCCAGAATGTTCATCTCTTCGTTATTCAGATTGGAAGGCGCGCCTGTCATGTAGACCTGAAGACCGTCATATACCGTTTTTCCGTTTTCCTGTCTTGCATAGTTATGCACAAAACCGGCATAGGTCGTCATATCGCCTGCCGTTGCGCCCGTCGCATACAGATAGCGGACGTCATAACCGTAGAACGGACTGTCCTCATGACCGCTTCTGATAAGCTGTGCCACCTGACTCAGAATATCGAAGCAGAGACCGTTTTCCTGATCCGGATCGATCTTGAAACCGTAAGCCTTTCCGAGAAGAGGACCTCTCTCCTCAGCCGGGATCGGATTCGGCAGATACAGCGGTGCGTATCTTTCCGGGTCGTATTTTTTCATCGTTGTGAAGCAGTGATCACGGAAGGTAAGGCCGACCCAGGCGATATTTCTCGGAAGCATATACGGATGAAGTGCGCCCCAGCCTGCCTGCGGATTGTCCATGAAGAAGGCATTGTTCATGACCTCCACCACGATGATGCCGCTGAAGTTCTTCGGATCAGCCGGTTTTCTGACCAGGATCCTGTTTGTATACGGGCAGTTTTCCGCCTTGATATAAGTCGTGTCGCCGCGCTTCGGACCGTATGCATAGACGTTTGCCTCACCTGAGATAAAATACTCCTCCTCGACATAACCGTATTCGGAAAGGTCCATGGGTTCCTCCTGCTTCATGGCCGCATTGAAGGGCATGGAGTCTTCGGTGGAAGGCACAAGAACCGCTTTCGGTACCGGTACGACGAAATTCTCCGCTTTGACCGGAGGTCTGTGGATGATCACGCTGCTCATTTTTCATTCTCCTTTTCTGCCAGTCCGGCTGTAATTCTGTATACTCTGGTTGCATTGATCTTTGCCTGCGTGCGGGACACAGATCCGTTCTGAAGACCTGTTAACAGTGACTTGTAATCACCTTCTCCGCCGGGCATGAAGAGATCGTTTCCGGCATCTGCCGCAAGCGCTGCACTGGTGGGCGGATAAGGATTCTTCCTGTCATTCATGATCTGCAGTGTCCAGTCTGTCATGACGATCCCCGCAAAGCCGAATTCGGAACGCAGAATATCCGTGATCAGTGCACGGCTGTTCGCGGTATGTACACCGTTCAGCAGATTGTAGGAACTCATGACTGCACCCGGCTGGGATTCCTTCACGCAGATCTCGAAACCGCGCAGATAGATCTCACGCATCGCACGCTCAGAGACGTGACTGTTGCTGCCGTAACGGTTGGTCTCCTGATTGTTTGCCGCATAATGCTTGATGGTCGTAAAGCGGTTTTTATGCATCTGTACGCCGTTTGTGATTGCTGCGGCGAACTTACCTGAAATAAGCGGATCTTCCGAAAAATACTCGAAATTGCGCCCGCAGAGGATGCTTCTGTGAATATTCAGCGCCGGTGCCAGCCAGTAATGCACGCCGAACCGCTCCATCTCGTCGCCGACGATATCGCCGAGGCACCATGCCAGATGAATATCAAAACTCTGTGCAATGGCCGTACCGATCGGAATGGCCGTCGCATAATGTGTTTTCACTTCAATGCCTGCAGGAA
>JAZUFC010000311.1:0-14953 GCA_045640465.1 Lachnospiraceae bacterium
GTGATATCGCAGACGGAAAGGTCTGGGGGCGCGGCTCTGCCGACACAAAGTGTTCTGTCATGGCCTTTCTTCAGGCGGCGGAAGAACTTCTTTCAGAGGGATACGTTCCCGAGCAGGATGTTTATCTCTGCAGTTCCAATACGGAAGAGATCGCCGGAGAAGGCGCTCCGAAAACCGTTGCCGAGCTTGAAAAACGCGGCGTACGGCCGTTCCTGGTATGTGATGAAGGCGGCGCCATCATCGAAGAGCCTCTTGCCGGTTTCCCCGGAAAATACGCTATGATCGGTGTTCTGGAAAAAGGATCCGGAAATGTAAAGGTCATTGCAAAAAGCAACGGCGGACATTCCAGCACGCCTTCCAAGAACTCGCCGATCGCACGGCTTTCAAAATTTGTCTGCGATATTGAAAAGCATGATCCCATGACCGTTGAACTGGAACCGGAACTCATCACAATGTTCAAACGGATCGCTGATTACGGCCCCTTCGGCATGCGTTTTGCTCTCGGGAATCTCTGGCTGACAAAACCTTTGTTAAAGCTTGCCGGCCCGCATCTCGGAAATCAGGTCGCAGCTCTGATGCGTACGACCATCGCTTTCACACAGCAGAGCGGAAGCCAGGGTGCCAATGTTCTGCCGCAGGAGGCAAGCATTACCGTCAATATGCGTTATATTCCGCATCAGGACAAAGAAGAGAGCATTGCCGTCATTCGCAAGATCGCTTCAAAATATGGTCTGGAAGTCGAAGATCTGGGCGGAGATCCCAGTTTCCCGCCGGTGCGTACAGACGGTGAAGCATTCAGAACAGTGGAGGAAGTGATCGGCGATGTATTCCCGGGCCTTCCTGTGATCCCTTATGTGATGACAGGCGGTACCGATGCTGCATACTATCAGCGGATCTGTGATGCCTGCATCCGTTTCAGTCCGGTGATCTACGGTCCCGAACAGATGGACAGCATGCACGGTCTGAATGAGAATATCGAAACGGTCAGTCTTCCCGGCGCCGTTGATTTCTATAAGGCCCTTATCCGGAAGATGCAGTGATTTCACTTTTACCGATGCCGCACAAGGAGACTTATTTATGAACGACAACAAACAGGCAAGATCCATACAGATCAGCAATAAAGCCATGCTGGTCTCTACGATCATGGTATCCGTCATTCTGGCAGGCTCGATCGTTCTGACGCTTGTCATGAAACCCGGGATCATTGAAACCGCTTCCGACGGATCTTTCCGGCTTCTGCCCGGAGAGAACAACATGACATTCTGGAAGTATATTCTGTCACCGCTTCTTGTGCTGACACCCATGTATGAAAACTTTGCGACCGTCTGGAGCATCGTGCTTCTGTGCATCGTGATCGGCGCCGTTTTCAATGCGATGGATGCGTCCGGCATTCTCGTCTATATGGTGGAAACACTTGCACGGAAATTCGGCGGCAGCAAATACAGACTTCTGTTTGCACTCTCTCTTGTCATGATGTTTTTAGGTACCACACTTGGCATTGCGGAGGAAGTCGTCCCGCTGGTCCCGCTTGCCATTATGCTTTTTTATGCACTCGGCTGGGATTCTCCGCTTGCCATCATGTCCTGCGATCTCGCGGCATGCGCCGGATTTACCGTCGGCGTCATCAACCCGTTCAATACAGGACTTGCGCAGTCTCTTTCCGGTGAACTTACCATGTATTCCGGCATTCTGTTCCGTATCGTTCTGTTTGCCGCGTTTTACGGAGTCCTCTGGTTCTTCTTAAGAAGCTATGCAAAACGACTGGATGCGGATCCGAAGAAAAGCTGCACCTATAAAGAAGATTCCGAAAGAAAAGCAGCTTTCCGTTTCGATATTCAGTCCATTCGGGAAGATCCTGAAAAGAACAGAGCGCTGAAGTGGTTCCTGACAGTGATCGCGATCTGCCTGTTTCTTGCACTCAGCATCATTACCGCATCCACCGTCCTTTCCAAGGCTGCGGAAAAGGGAGGCCCCAATGCCGCCTTGTATGATTCCGTTTCATCGACTCTGTCGGGCATGATCCTCTACATGATCATTTTAAGCTATACCATTGCCGGCATCGGTGCATGCGTACGCTGCGGCCTGAAGGGAAAAAAGCTTCTGAAACTGCTGAAAGCCGGTGTTCTTACGCTCCTTCCCGCAGCGGCGATGATCCTTCTTGCCAGTGCGATCGGCTTTATCTTCAGTCAGTCCGGTATTTCGGACACGCTTGTTTATTATGCTGCCGATGCAATGGGAAATTCTTCCGGCATCGTCTGTGTGCTCCTTCTGATGCTTTTCCTTTTTATTCTGGAGATTTTTGTCCCCTCGGCCAGCGGTAAAGCATTTCTGATCATGCCTCTTGCGTACCGTCTGTGCACAGTCCTCGGTATTCATCACCAGCTGGCAGTTCTGGCATTCCTCTTTGCGGACGGATTTGCAAACAGCATGCTGCCTTCCAACAGCGGCCTTCTGATCACGCTCGGCATGACTCCTGTCAGCTATCCGAAATGGATCAGAACCGCAGGACCGGTCTTCCTTTCGTTTTTCCTGCTTGCAGTCGCCGCGCTGGTCTTCGGATACTATGTCCTCTACTGACAGCCGCCCGGGCCTTTAAAGATCACAGGAACAAAATGCATGATCACAGCTAATGAATTTTACCGCTCACTGTTTCATGAGAAAGTCTACAAGCTGAGCCTGAACGGCGGTATGACCTGTCCGAACCGGGACGGCACGCTGGGAACCCGCGGCTGTATCTTCTGCTCCGCAGGAGGATCCGGTGATTTTGCACCTTCGCCCCTGCTTTCGCCGGATGAACAGATCGAAGAGGCAAAGAAGCTTGTATCACACAAATTTAAGGGCAATAAATACATTGCATACTTTCAGGCCTATACGAATACTTATGCACCCGCAGAACGCCTGAAAGAGCTGTTTTTTCCCGTTGTGGAAAGAGACGACATTGCTGCTCTTGACATTGCCACAAGACCGGACTGTCTCGGTCCGGAGATCCTGACTCTTCTTTCTGATCTGAACAGGATCAGGCCGGTGATCATTGAACTCGGACTGCAGACCGTAAAAAGAGAGAGCATCGCTTATATCCGGCGAGGCTATGAAAATGAGGTCTATGACCGTGCTGTTTCCGATCTGAATTCTCTCGGAATTCATACGGTGACGCATGTGATCCTCGGACTTCCGAAAGAAACGGAAGAGGATATGAAAGATACGGTCCGGCATGCGGTCTCTGCAGGGACGAAAGGCATCAAGCTTCAGCTTCTTCATGTGCTTCGCGGTACGGATCTTTCTGAAGATTACCGCGCAGGCCTTTTTGATACACTGACACTTGATGAATATGTGCACATTTTAAGATCCTGCCTTTCTCTTCTTCCGGACGATCTTGTTCTTCACAGGATCACGGGAGACGGACCGAAAGCACTCCTTGAAGCTCCGTTATGGAGCGCCGATAAAAAAAGCGTACTGAACCGCCTTCGTGCGGAAAAACTGATCCCGTGAGCAATACTGGACACGGATTTTCCAAATCGGATTCATCGATACAGCCGCTGTTTACATGGCGGCGATCGATCAAAAAACAACTGAGGATGGGACTTGCATGGAAGATTTGAAACTGATATTTGCCTCCAACCTGATCAAGCTTCGACAGGAGGCCGGACTGACCCAGGCCGCACTTGCGGAAAAGATCAATTATTCGGATAAGACCGTCTCAAAGTGGGAGAGAGGGGAAGCGATTCCCGACGCCTATATTCTGAAGGCCCTTTCCTCTATTTTTCATGTCTCCATCGATGATCTTCTGACCTCCCGCGAAGAATGGGACAACGGGAAGCCGAACCTCAAACACAAAGAGGAGTACAGTCAGAAATTCATTATTTTCTGCTCGATCGCCTCGATCTTCACGCTTTGTTTTTTGGAATTCATCCTTGTATGGGCGATCGTAGACCAGTTCCACTGGCTGGTTCTGTCCGCCGCGATCCCGCTTTCTCTGATCTGCCTTCTGGTGATGAACAGCATCTGGTATCATGGAAGATTCAACATGTACATCATCGGAGCGCTGGTGCTGTCCCTGATCCTTCTTCTGTATCTTGCGGTCCTCCAGTATGACTATAACTTCTGGCAGTTGCTTCTGATGATCGTCCCCTGTGAGCTGATCGTTTATCTGGCCTGCAATATCCGGAAAAGGAAAAAACAGAAAAAGCTTCTCCGTGCCGAATCGGAAAACAAAAATACGGACGATACGCCCTGAGAGCGCAGAAATAAAGGACTCTACGAATCGTAGAGTCCTTTATTTCTGCAGTAGAGTCCTGTTTTTCTCCGGTAGAATGATCCTTCTTAAGAATAGAGTTCCTGCGCTCATGAGTAGTTTTTCAAATGCTTAAGCTTCCTGTAGACTGATATCAGTTTCATCAGGAGGTGTTTTATGTCTTCGGAATATGTACTGACCTGCTGCTCGACTGTGGATCTTTCAAAAGAGCATCTTCAGAGGATCGGCGTCCCTTACGTCTGTTTTCATTTCAATTTAGATCACACGGAATACAGTGATGATCTCGGAGAAAGCATGTCTTTTTCCGATTTTTACAAAGCACTGCGGGAAGGCGCGGAAACATCCACTTCCCAGGTGAGCATCGGGGAATACCTGAACTTCTTTGAACCGTATCTTCAGGAAGGAAAGGATATTCTGCATATCTGTTTTTCAAGCGGTCTTTCCGGCGCTTTCAATTCAGCCTCCAATGCGGTACTGATCGCACGGGAGCGTTATCCGGAGCGGAAGATCCTGCTCCTCGATTCCCTCTGTGCTTCTTCCGGCAGCGGTCTTCTGATCGACAGACTGGCAGAACTGAAAAAGGACGGATATGATATAGACCGGCTGTATGATTATGCTCACAAAAGCAGGCTGTTCATTCATCATCTCTTCTTTTCCTCCGATCTTTCTTTCTACGTAAAAGGAGGGCGGATCTCCAGAACTGCCGCCCTGTTCGGCGGTGTCCTGAATATCTGCCCCCTTATGGATATGAATGAAGAAGGAAAGCTTACACCGCGTGAAAAAATACGCGGCAGGAGAAATGTCATGAAACGGATCGTGAAACGCATGGAGGAGCTTGCAGCCGGTCATCAGGATTACAGCGGCAAGTGCTATATCAGCCATTCGGACTGCCTCGAAGACGCCGAAGCTGTTGCAGCGATGATCGAAAGCCGTTTCCCGAATCTTGACGGCCCGGTTCTGATCAATTCTGTCGGTACCGTGATCGGAAGCCACACAGGCCCCGGTACTGTGGCCGTATTCTTCTTCGGAGAAAAAAGCCGCTGAGGATCAGATCAGTACTGCACAAACGACGACATGGAATCGATCTTCCATCTGCTGTCTGTGTAAGTGAATTTCAGCTTGCACTGAAGCGTGTAGGAGAATTCTGCGCCGTCACGGACTTCATTCTTCTTGCAGTACACATGACAGAGTGCTTCGTGATCGGAAGTCTGTTCCACGACAGTCTGAAAATCGGAGAGCGTGACCTCCGGAATAATATCCGGATTATAGGAGTTCTCCGGGAAGAGATAGTAGAGTACCGACTCGGAATCCGTGTAGATCGCGCAGTTTTCGCGCATTTTCTGGAAGGATTCGTCTTTTGTGAAGGCGGTCGTAAGGAACGCCTGCGCGGTTTCCGAAATTGCGGAATCCGTAAAGAAGATGCGGCCCTCCGCCATCAGCGCAGCCGTTTTGACTTCATAATTTTCTCTGGCTGTCTTTACCTGTTTTCTGCCGCCGAGGAACAGGCAGAGAAAAACGACTGCCAGAAGCAGGAACAGAACGGCTGCCAGAAAAAACTGAAATTCTCTGTTCCGGAACAGATTCTCTTTTTTGCGTACTGTTTTTTTCTTGCTGTTTTCCATCATCAGTCTCCTTTGGTTACTGTACCGGTACCAGTCCGGCATTTGTCAGAAGCTGTCTTCCGTACTCAATATCGATCTTATCAGCATTCTGCGTCAGAAAATCGTACCATTTCAATGCATTCGCAAACCGTTCGTCTCTTGAAGTCCAGGGTGTGGACTGATCCAGATTTCCGGTCGGATCGTCAAAAGCATTCAGGTCCTGTACAAACGGCATGATCTGAGAGAGCGGTTTTCCGAGTTCAAACAAAAGGTCGAATGCATAAGTGAAAAAGCGGATCCGGTTGTCTACAACTTCATAATTGACACGGTAGGTATCGCAGAAGCTCCGGTAAGCTTCGAATTCCGGTGCAAAAAGCTCCGATCTTCCGATAGAAAACAGGATCTGCAGTTCTCCGCCGGAAGGTGTTTTTTCATCCCCTTCTTCAGGGATCTGCCACCAGACGTAGCCCTCCGGAACACCGTCGTGATCGATATCGTAATTTTCACAGAAATCCCACAGTTCTTTCATGCCTGCATAGGAAAACCCGAAATAGCCGCCGCCGCGGTAATGCTCGGCTACGCCCCGCATGATACGGCTGTTGGAGATATAGCCCATCATGCCGCCGTCGATCAGACTCTGCTTGACAGGTCCGATCCTGTGTGCTTCCTGCGCGTTTGCCCGGTAGGAATGGCCGCCGTTTACGCCGTACGGGTCTCTTGCGGAATAATAGACCTCCATCGAGGTATAATCGATGCCGCCGCTCTCCATTTCGATATTTCCGAGCACGCCTGCCGTCGTTTCCGCATCAAAGCCGTATGCATACAGAATTCCGGCGATATCCAGCGCATTTTCCTGATCTTTTGTCATGCCGCTTTCAACTTCAGGGGTCTTTTCGGGCTTTTTATGCGTCAGGATCAGAACGACCGCCAGCACAAGAAGTGCTGCGATCAGGACCGCTCCGTATTTGATATATTTTCTGTTCAGATGTTTCATAGGATCTCCGATTTCATCATTTTCTTTCCGGACGGACACGGATACATTCACCTGCCCGGACAGACTATGCCATAGCAGTCACAGGAACGGAGGCGATCAGTTCTGTATCTCCTTCGATCTCAACAGATCCTGTTCCGGACGGGACGATAAAATGATCTCCCTTTTTGACGGAACAGCCGTTGATCTTTCCGCTGCCCCCGATCACGCTGATGCAGAGGAACGGAGGGATCAGCGGGAATGAACATGAACCTGCCGATGTGATCCGGAACACCCGGTAGTACCGGCAGGAGATGAGTTCATTCACCTGATTGACCGGAAGATCCCCGGCATGAAGGACGCTGTCCTCCGGCGCCGCTGCGGGAACGCGGATCACATCCAGACTTTTTTCGACATGAAGCTCTCTCGGCTTTCCGTTCTGAAGACGGCCGTAGTCATAGATCCTGTACGTGATATCACTGTTCTGCTGAGTCTCCATCAAAAGGATTCCGGAAGTGATCGCATGAACGGTACCCGGATCCACCTGAATAAAATCACCTTTTTTCACGGGAATTCTGCGGATAAAATCATCCCAGCGCCCGTTTCTGATCATATCCTCCAGTTCTTCCCGTGTCTTTGCATGATGCCCGATCACAAGAGACGCATTCTCCGGCGCATCCAGAATATACCAGCATTCCGTTTTACCAAGAGATCCGTTTTCGTTCAGAAAAGCATACCCGTCATCGGGATGCACCTGAAGGCTCAGATCCTGATTGGCGTCAATGATCTTGATCAAAAGCGGAAAACGGTCGCCGGCGATCCCGCCGAAAAGCTCCCGGTGATCGCAAAAGAGAGAAGAGAGGGTCTGCCCTTTATACTGTCCGTTCCGGATCCGGCAGTCTCCGTTCGGGTGTGCACTGATCGCCCAACATTCTCCCGTATCGTTCCCCGGGACCGGATATCCCCACTCCGTGCCGAGGCGGCTTCCGCCCCAGATCATCTGCTTGAATACCGGTTCCATAAATAGAAGTTCCTGCATAATTATCTCCATAAGCATCGGAAAAGCATGGAAAAACAGCTTATCAGCCCGCGAATCATGTTCTTTTCTGTAGCAAAAAACTGATTTATCGTATATAATGTCTGTCGGGTCGATAAGGACTTTCTGCCTTGCGTGAGAAGACTCCCGCAGGACGGTCAGCTTTATGGCCCTGATATCATCATAATTGTTTTTGCCTGTTTCGTAAAGCGAAATCTCAGGCGTACTGCGCCGGCATTCATTCATGCCGCCGCATAAAACATTAAAATAATCATCATACTATATGATTTTCAGAAAGGATACGGAAAATGAGAATCGGTGCACTTGAAGCCGGCGGAACCAAAATGGTCCTTGCGATCGGCGACGAAACAGGTAAGATCTTCGAACAGATCTCGATCCCGACAGAGGATCCTGAGACAACGATGCCGAAGATCGCAGCTTATTTTCAGGAAAAACAGATCGAAGCTTTGGGAATCGCCTGCTTCGGACCTGTGGAACTGGATAAAAAGGCAGCAAATTACGGCTATATCACCAGCACACCCAAGCTTTTATGGCAGAATTTTCCCATTGTCGGAACACTGAAGGATGCGCTTCACTGTCCGGTCGGTTTTGATACGGACGTGAACGGCTCTCTTTTAGGTGAAGTCACCTTCGGTCAGGCAAAAGGAAAGAAGAACGCGCTTTATCTGACGATCGGAACCGGCATCGGCGCAGGCATCATGACAGAAGGAAATCTGATCCACGGCATGCTGCATCCGGAAGCGGGACATGTTCTGATCAGACGCCGCAGCGATGATACCTATCCCGGAAAATGTCCGTTCCACAAGGACTGTTTCGAAGGCATGGCATCCGGCCCCGCGATCGAGGAACGCTTCGGAAAGAGCGCAAAAGAGCTTGCTGACAACGATGACGTCTGGGATCTGGAGGCATATTACATCGCGCACGCGCTGACAGCCTTCATATACACCGCATCGCCGGAGATCATCATTTTAGGCGGCGGCGTCATGCATCAGGAGCAGCTGTTCCCGCGTATCCGCGCTTATGTAAAAGAGCTTCTTGCCTCCTACCTGCAGACAGAAGAACTGAATGACCTTGACAGCTACATCGTTCCCGCAAGTCTTCATGACGATCAGGGCATTATGGGCTGTCTGGAGCTCGGCAGAAGAGCAGCGGCTGAAGAATAAAACGCGAGGCAGAGCTTACGAAAGCTCTGCCTCTGTTTCGGGAATGATATAGCAGCGGACACCGTCGATCTCACGGATCTCAGGTTCAATATCCGCAGAAAACTTCAGGATCCTGTAATCTTCCGATACCGAACTTATAGCCGTCAGATGATCGATCTTCTGCAGAAGTTCTTTCCTTTCCGCCCGGTCCTGACCTTTTTTCTTCATCGCAGGCTCCACGAGCGCGTCGGCATAAAGCTCACAGCCGGAAAACGCAGCGGTGATCTTTTCCGCGACTTCATGTGATTCACGGACGGAAATATCCGTATTTTCCATTGCCTTTTTCAGGATATCGCTGTCCAGACTGAGTCGGGTGTCTTCACCGTAGATCTGCTCGTTTTCCTCTGCTTTTTCGGAAAGGGCATATTCGAAATCCGAAACGACTTCTTTGATGAAGTCCTTGTTTTCGCCTTCCAGTTCTTTTGAAATGATGCCTTTGACGATCGTCCGCTGCTGGGCTTCACTTAAGACCCAGGTACAGCCCAGAACGTCCTCCGCCATTTCCTTATGAGGAGCCTTCGGGTCCTTGGAAAAGAACAGAAGATTATGAATATCGCAGCTTCTGTCTGTCAGTACAGGGTACAGAAAACCGGTCTCCGGATTCTTAACGGTCCAGTCACGTACGCGTGCGCCGATCGTCTGCGCCTCGGGAAGATACGAAAGACCCGGATCGGAAAGTTCCACCGGACAGACTGCCCCTGCAATGTAACGGAAGCTTTCCGAGGATTCATCCAGATCGATCCCGTCCGCTGTCCGCTTCATGATGTCGATCACATCATAAAACAAAAGGATCAGATAGTTTCCGGGATTCTCGTAGGAATCGATGATCCGGTCGTAAAACACGTCAAGAAGCGACTCATTTGCGATCTCCGAATCTCTGAGGCCGTTTACAAGACGGAAGCGTTCTCCGGAAAGCTCCTCCTCCGTTTCGTACGGAAGAGTCTGCAGATGATTTCTGATCTTTCCGGAAAGAGACCGGTTCAGGATCTCCAGATACTTGAAACGTTCGTTTTCATCAAGTGTGCCGAAACGCTGGCTGAAGGTGCATACCTTCTCCTTCCCGGCATTTACGTAGCAGCCCGCAACGCGGACGATGGATGTTTTATCGATCTTCAGATTTTTCCGGATCTCCGAAATTTCCGATCTGTTCATAATTTTCACTCCGTAATCATCATTCTGCCGCGGCTTCCCGCCTCAGCTTCATGAGTATAGCAGAAAAATTCACCGGACACAAGAAACCCGTTTCTTAATTTTCCGGTCAAAAAAACAGCGGCAGGAATCTCTGCCTGTTCACATGCCTTTCGACCCGAACACCATTATATCAAAGGGGGATATATTTATGAAAAAAAGTATTGCAGCGCTTCTTATATGCGCAGCTATGATCCTTGTCTTCTCCGGATGTGATAAAATTCCGGCAAAAGAAGATCTTCTGAAAGAAAACGATCCGTTTCCGCAGGAACTTACCGGTGCAAAAAAGACCGCGCTCAGGAAAAAATGGGGCACACCTGTCTATGAAAACGGTAATACAGACATCTGGGAGTATAACGACGGCAGAGAGATCCGTTACATTCTTGCAAAGTACGGTGATAACGGAAAAGCTGCAAGCGTGAATGTATCGCAGAAGCTTTTTGCGGTCCTTGCGGAAGACGGGGAGGATACCTTCTATCTGATCTCTACTGACGAGAACTTCAAAGGAGATATCGGGAATCTGATCAGCTGTTCAAAAAAAGATGCTTTCGGAAATACACTGGATATCAAGCCCGGCTCCTGCGTGGTCTTCCAGTACAGCGGTGTTGTTATGGAAAGCTATCCGGCACAGATCGCACCGGTTTTTAATATGATCGTCCTGAAAGAAGGCTCTAAAAAGGAAGCTATCGAAGTACGCAGATTGATGGAGGATTTCCGGAAATCTATGGGAGAAGAGTAAGTTCACAAAGAATTCACAGTTTTTATCAGCACTCACCATTGACGAGTGCTAACAACTGTGATATTATCATATCGTCGAAGGAAATAAAGCAAGATTTCCTTCACGCAGTACCCAGTCAAACGGAAGATCATATATTACGGAAACGATCTTTCGATCACCTTAATTCGAGGAGGTAAACGATATGATGATGAACGAACTGATGAATAGAAACTTTGTAGACAGCTTTTTCAATGACTTTGCACGTCCGGTCAGACATTTTCCGATGGACAGATGCCTCAGCATGAAGACGGATATCCGTGAAAAGGAAAACGGCTTTGAGCTGAAGATCGATCTTCCCGGCATCCGCAAGGAAGACGTCAAGGCAGAACTGAAGGACGGCTATATGACCGTTTCCGCTCATACTCACAGAGAGCATGACAATAACCAGGAGGACAGAGGACATTTTGTTCTGAAAGAACGTTCCTTCGGTTTCGGCAAGAGAAGCTTCTATGTCGGTGACCAGATCAAAGAAGAAGACATTCAGGCCAAGTTCGAAGACGGTGTCCTGAACATTCTGATTCCGAAAAAGGATGCACAGGAAGCGGAAGAGAAGAAGTATATCGAGATCCTGTGATCCCGGTATCCGTGAAGCGTAAAAGCTGAACAGATTCCCGGTATCCGGGTATCCGATCAGGAGGGGGCTCTTAAACAGGGCCCCCTCCTTTTCTGCGGTTTTCTTCCGTCAGGCATACCAATCTTATGCGATTTCCATCAAATATCTTCTGTTCATCTGCCGTTTGAACGTCCTCTGTGTTATATTCCGAACAGAGAAACAGCACCGCATTATCCGGTACACAGTTCTATTATCAGGCTTCTGCCTGCCAATTTTTAATCAGGAGGAATACGATGAATCTGAAACTTCAGGGCTCCATGTTCAAACGAAGCAAGGCCTGGTTCGGTCTTCTTCCCGCCGGCCGCCTTCGCGGTGAAACGACGCTCACTCTTCTCACCATGCACTGCCTTTCATCGAGAGGGCCTGCGGGCAATAAACTCTGCAGCATTTTCCCGACCTTTGAAGGCCATAAGGTTCCTTATACCTTTGACTTCCAGCCTGCCGAACTGACGCTTGTCACGGATCACGGCAATATCCGCTTCACCTTTGCAAGCCTTTCTCAGCTGATCGCAGAAGGCGATCCCGGTATGGGTCTGATGTTCACCAAGCACATGGTCAAGCATGAGACCGTCAATCCGAGAAAGAACGGTGCCTGGGAAGCGGTCTTCCGTTATTCCTCTTCCTTTATCTTCAAGGGACTTGACGGCTCCACCTTCGATTTCAACGGCGGTGAGAACTACTGGAGCTGGGAGGATCTTTCCGCAAACGATATCTGCGGACGCACCTATCCGAACGAAAAAGGCACCTTTACGCTGATGATGGAGGAATGCTCCTACTGCGGTATCGTTCGTGACAGCTATCCGACTTATGCGGAAGGAAAGAAGAGCATGCAGGATGACTGGGACAGCTTCTTTGCGAAGATGAAACCTTTCATTGCACCCTTTGAATCCGTCCGTGAGGAAGTTGCTTATTCTCTGTGGTCTTTCGTGACCGGTCCGTACTTCAATGCGCATTATCCGATGATCCAGATGTTTGCGGGAGCAATGGCTTCCCAGTGGCAGATGTGTCAGAACGCCGTCGCATTCCAGGATCATCCCGGCCTTGCGATCGATCTTCTGTTAGGACCCATTGACAAGATCAGTCCCGAAGGACAGCTGCCGGATATGTATGACGACGCCGGTATTGAAACAGAGCGCATCAAACCTCCCGTACACGGCTGGGCCGTACTGGAGATCATGAAGCACAACAATCTGAAAGAGATCTGGCCGCTTGACAAGCTGGAGATGCTGTATAAGGGCATCGGCGCATGGGCTGACTGGTTCATGAACTGCCGCGACGACGACGGCGACGGACTTCCTTCCGTGGACCACAGCGACGAGACCGGTCTTGATGACAATACGATCTTCACAAAAGACATCCAGCTTACGACTCCCTGCACGAGCGCATTTCTGGTACTGGATTACGAAGCGGCCGGAAAGCTTGCCCGCATCCTCGGAAAACCGGAAGAAGAAGCCGCTGCATGGGAAAAGAAGTCTCAGGATCTCCTTGTCCGTCTGGTAAGCAAGCTTTGGGACGGCGAACACTTTGTTGCCTATAACCCGCACACAAAGGAAAAGATATATTCCACCTCCGTGCTCCACTATATGCCGCTGGTTCTCGGAAAACGTCTTCCGCAGGAGATCATCGACAAGATGGTTGCCGATCTGATGGTACCCGGCGAGTTCTTCAGCCCGGTCGGTCTTGCAACGGAAAAGATGAATTCCGACTACTTTACAATGACCGGCTTTGCACGCGGCGGCGTTCTTCCGCCTCCGATGATCTTTATCTGCACGGGACTTGCAGAGACCGCCAAGAAAGATACCGCATATATGCTGGCTGATCTCTATATGCGCGGTCTTATGAAGAATAATTTCCCGTTCTCAATGAATCCGCAGACCGGCGGTATGGGCGGATTCCCCGCCGGCGGAAGCTGGCCGCGCTGCGCGTTCATGATCCTCGGCAGACTGTTCGGTGAATAATACCGACATCTTCTTCTGATATACAGATTTGAAGGGCCTTCGCCTGACACTTAAACTGTCAGGTTGAAGGCCCTTTCTGCAACGCTGAAATGCTTTTATTTAAAAATTTTCAGTTCTGCCGGTCTGTTTTTTTGTTCACAGAGTCGATTTTTTCCGCCACTCGTGCTATGATGACATAAGATCATTTCCGGATCACGAATATTTCCGCACCGGACTGATCTTCTGTACTATCGTAATACAATAAGAAAAAGATAAATTCAAACGAACAGGAGGACAATTTATGATTACCGCTTACACGAAAATGCTTGATTACGGTCAGATGATCGATAAGATCGAGATCACCTTCGAAGGAAACGCCCCCGAAGTCACAAAAGAAGACTTTGTGCTGACGAACTGCTGTGACGATCTGAGCGCATTAAGATCCATTTCCGGTCTGGAAGAAGTCAAGGCAGAAGGAAATACGCTGACACTTACCATGCCTCCTTTCCTCGCACGCGTGAAATTCGAGATCACCGGTACCGGAAAGGCTGACGGCATCAGGATCACAAAAGACAATATCGACGAAATAAAGATCGAGCACGAGGAACTTTTTGAAGCCCGTATTGAAAACGATGTATACTACCGTTTCTATCAGCCCGAAAACATGACTTCTCCGCGTCCGCTGATCCTGTTCCTGCACGGTGCGGGCGGCTGCGGTTACGATAATGTCAAGCAGCTTACGGATACTGTCGGTGCGATCAAACTCGCGGAACGCTGCCCCGATATGTGTGTAATGGCGCCTCAGGCTCCCGCAAGCCACATGTCCTTTGAACAGTCAATTGCCAGAATGAAAAAGACCGGCAATCATTTCAAGGTCTCCATGGGCGCAGATCCCGGAAACGGCTTTGACGACCGCGGATGGACCAGGTGGTATCTTGCAAAGATCGCCGACATCATCAAAAGAATGATCAGCGAAGGCATCGTGGATGCGAGCCGCGTTTATGTGACCGGCCTTTCCATGGGCGGCGGCGGTACCATCAAAATGGTCGGCGTAGCACCGGAACTTTTTGCGGCAGCCGTACCGGTCTGTCCGAGCATGAACGGAGAAACTTTTGCGATCCTGAAGAACTGGCCGGATGTGCCCGTTTATATCGCAGCTTCCTATATCGACCATCAGATCAACCGTCATGCCTATATCATGAAGGCGGTTCAGGAGCTTTTCGACCGCGGAAGAAAAGATGTCCGTTATCAGATCTATACGCCGGAAGAGCTTGCGGTCTACGGCATCGGCCTGAACAAGGATCTGACCGCTGAACAGCTTTATGAAGAGAACCACAACTGCTGGATCCTCGTAT
>JAZUFC010000312.1:0-2962 GCA_045640465.1 Lachnospiraceae bacterium
CGACATGGCTACGATCCGACTTGTTTATCGTCATCACCCACAGAAGGGGCACGATGGTGGCTGCAGACAGACTGTACGGTATCACAATGCAGGAAAAAGGCGTTTCCACGCTGGTTTCCGTCAACCTTGTAGAGCAGGAGCTGAATTAACAGATGGCAGAGAAAAAAGGCTTTTTCAAGAAACTCATAGACGGTCTTTCCAAAACGCGAAGCAATGTCGTAGCGAATCTGGAATCCGTTTTCATGTCCTATACCATCATCGAGGATGATTTCTACGATGAACTCGAGGAAGTGATGATCATGGGCGATCTGGGTGTCAATACCACAGAAGAGATCATCGATGAACTGAAGAGAAAGGTACAGGAAAAATATATCGGTACCACAGAGCGGTGCAGAGATCTTCTGATCGATATCATCCGTGAAAAGATGGAAGTGCCGGAAGACGCTTACGATTTTGAAAATACAAGATCGGTCGTATTCGTGATCGGCGTAAACGGTGTCGGAAAGACCACTTCGATCGGAAAGCTTGCGTACCAGTACCGTCAGGACGGTAAGAAGGTCATGATGGCCGCTGCGGACACCTTCCGTGCCGCCGCGATCGAACAGCTGACGGAATGGTCCGTCCGTTCGAATGTGCCTATCATTGCACAGAAGGAGGGATCCGATCCTTCCGCAGTTCTTTTCGATGCAGTCAGCTCCGCAAAAGCAAAGGGTGTGGACATTCTTCTCTGCGATACCGCCGGAAGACTGCATAACAAAAAGAATCTGATGGAAGAGCTCCGTAAGATGGACCGTGTGATCTCACAGAATTATCCCGAGGCGAAGCGTGAGAATCTGCTGGTCCTCGACGCCACCACAGGACAGAATGCCATCTTTCAGGCGAAAGAGTTTCTGGACGTTTCGGATATCACCGGAATCATCCTGACCAAGATGGACGGAACCGCAAAGGGCGGCATGGCGATCGCCATTCAGACGGAGCTCGGTATCCCCGTAAAATATATCGGTGTCGGAGAACAGATCGATGATCTGCAGAAATTCGATGCGGAAAGTTTTGTAGATGCACTGTTCGATACAGGTGCAGAGGAGTAATGATTTTCCATGGATAAACCCTTTCTTGAGGTCTTTCCCAATCTGACAGCCGCTCAGGCACTTAAGGGACTTCTTTCTCTGATTCGGGTAAACAGCCTGAAATATACGAAAGACAGGAAGTTCCTTCTTGTTTATGTGACTTTGACGCGGCTTGTCGATAAAAAAACGGTTCTCGAACTGGAAAGACTTCTGAAGGAACAGGTCCTGAATGAATATGATATCGAGCCGAAGATCCTGGAGACCTATGAGCTTCCCGTTGCCTACACGCTTTCCGATCTTGTCGATGCCTACAAAGACAGTCTGATCCTGGAACTTTCGGAATCAAGTCCGGTATCCGGACGTTTCCTGAAGAAGGCTGTGTTTTCCGTGGAACCTCCTTCTACGCTGAAAATGGAGCTGGAAGACCATCCGCTTTCCAGACAGTACGAAAAGCTCTGGAAGGAGCGGATCGTAAAGATCCTTGCAGAGCGTTTCTCCTATCAGTCGGAAGTCGTTTTCTCCTACCGGAAGGCAAACAGCGCAGCCTACAGGCATCTGCAGGAAGAGATCATTGTAAAAGACAGCGCGGTGTCCGTTCACAACGAAGAAAAAACAGAAACGGCAGCCAGAAAGACGGAACCGAAAAAGAGCCGTTCCGGCAGTTTTGAAAAAGCAGCCGCCATGCCGGTTCAGAAAGAACCGCAGGTCTCATCCTCCGCAAGAGAAGGCAGCCTGAATAAAGGCAGAAATCAGGAAGGCTCCGTGAAAAAGAGCCGGATCCCTCAGACAAATGATCCGGATCTGATCTACGGGCGCGGATTCGATGATGAGATCCGTCCCATTTCCTCCTACGGCGCGAACGAAGAGGGAACCTACGTGATCGAAGGCCAGATCATTGCTTCCGAAGTGCGGGAATTAAGAAACGGCGGACGTTCGGTCCTTTCGTTCTCCATGACGGACTATACGGATTCGATCGCAGTCAAACTGTTTATTCCGAACGATGACGTTTCATTCATTTCAGGGGAACTTTCCGCAGGAAAAGCGATCCGACTGAAAGGACTTGCACAGTATGATTCCTATGACAAAGAACTCTCAATCAGAAGTGTTCAGGGAATTCTGCGGTCTTCATTCAGCAAAAAAAGCGGCCGTGCGGATACGGCACCTGTAAAGCGGGTGGAACTTCACTGTCATACCAAAGCGTCCGAAAACGATGCCGTTTCCGAGGTGAAAGACCTGATCAAGGCCGCTAAGAGCTGGGGACACAAGGCACTGGCTGTGACCGATCACGGCTGTGTATATGCATTCCCGGATGCGTTCCATGCACTGGATAAGAATGATGACTTCAAGGTGATCTACGGCATGGAGGGATACCTTGTGGATGACACGAAGGAGATCGTGAAAAATCCCGACATGCGTCCGCTGTCTGCTCCATGCGTTGTTTTTGATATTGAAACGACCGGTTTTTCACCGGTCACAAACCGGATCATAGAGATCGGGGCAGTCAAACTGGAAGACGGAAAGATCACAGACCGTTTTTCAACCTTCGTAAACCCCAGGACACCGATCCCGTACCGGATCGAACAGCTCACAACGATCTCGGATGCGACCGTCAAAGACGCGCCGGAGATCGATACCGTTCTTCCGGAGTTCCTGTCTTTCTGTGAAGGCTGTTATCTTGTGGCGCATAATGCCTCCTTCGATGTGAGTTTTATCCGCGAGAATGCAAAGAGACTCGGCCTTGACAATGTCCCGGAAACAAGCGTGGATACCGTCGGCATCGGAAGAGCGCTTCTGAAATCCTTAAGAAACTACCGTCTCGATACGATGGCAAAGGAACTCGGCGTTTCTCTGATGAACCATCACCGCGCGGTCGATGATGCGGAATGTACCGCACT
>JAZUFC010000313.1:0-13772 GCA_045640465.1 Lachnospiraceae bacterium
ATGAAGAAATTTTTAGCACTTCTTTTAGCGGCGCTGATGATTCTTTCCAGCTTCGCAGCATGTACTGCTCCGGCAACGGACGACGGCGGCAAGAAGGAAGACGCTCCCGCAGCTGAAAACGAAGACGGCGGCGAAGAGACAGCTGAAGGTGAAAAGCCGGTTGTCAGACTTTCCTACCCCAACTGGGTAACCCCGACCGAGGACGGTGTTCATGCAGTAGAAGATAAGATCAACGCTTATCTGGACGAGCTTGGTGAAGATTATCATATCGAACTGGCTAACTACGGTCTGAACGATTATTCCACTCAGGTAGACATGGCTCTTCTTGCAGGCAGCAAGGTTGACATTTTCGCTCCTATGGGCGGCTACAATGTTGCTGTTACCGAGAACAAGCTTCTGCCTCTGGATGAATATCTGGACAACGAACTGAAGGGTGCTGTTGAAGTGATGGGCGATCGTTTTGTGGAAGCCTGCAGAATCAACGGTCACGTTTACGGTATCCCCTGCTACAAGGGCCAGGTTCTGATCTGGTACTGGACTCCCAGAAAAGACCTCTTTGACGCAGCAGGACTGGATCCGACCGAGGATTACACCGTTGACACCATCGAAAAGCTGAACAATGCATTTGCAAAGCTTCACGAAGTCGAACCCGATATCCCGATCCTTGCAGCAAGAAATAACGGTATCACCGGCGGTTCCTATCGCGGAACCTGTCTGGATTCTGTACTGGCAGGCAGAGAGCACTATCAGCTGACCTCCCTTTCTTCAGGCGGTGTTGTATTCGGCGACAGCCTTGAAGTTGTTGACTACTACGAATCCGATATGTTCAACGAGATCGTTGCTACCGCACGTGAGTGGAACTTAAACGGTTATCTTCCGGCAGATGCTTCTCTTGCAACCGAGGATTATGATATCCAGGCTGAACAGGCACAGGGCCGTTTCGTAGGTTATGGCTACGATATCCCGTCTGTTGAAGAGAGAACCGCCAATAAGACTTATCCGTTATACGCGATCCCGCTTTCAGAGCAGGTATTCACCTCCAACTTCACCAACTACGGTATTGCTTTCAACTGCGAACATCCCAGAGAAGCAGCGAAGTTCCTGAATACGCTGTATACCGACAGCTACATCATCAACCTGATCATCTACGGTATCGAAGATGTCGGATACGTTGTAACCGATGATACCGGTGTTGTAAAAGCGATCAACTGGCCGGAAGGCTTAGGCCCGGATACAGTTCCTTATACCGCTTACAATGACTGCGGATGCTTAGGCAACCAGTTCATTATGTATGCATTAAAGGGCTCTACCAATGTATCTGATATCCCCTTCATGGCAGAACACATGGAAAAAGCATACTACAGCTCTCTGTTTGGATTTACTTTAAATACCGACACCATCGCAAACGAGATCTCTGCTTGTACCAACGTTCTGAATCAGTACATGGCAGGTATCGCATGCGGCGAATTTGAACCCGAATCTTATGTGGAAGAGTTCAAGACCGCTATGCATGATGCAGGTTACGAGACCATTCTTGCCGAAGAGCAGGCACAGGTCGATGCATGGGCAGCAGAAAACAAATAAAACAGTTTCGGCTGCTTTTTGCAGCGGGCGGGATATTTTTCCTGCCCGCTGTTTTTTAAAGAAAAATTCTGCTATAATTATTCAAATGATGTCAAGGTCAAAAGCCGTTCCTGCTTGCACGCTTGCGTGCATGTGGAGGAAAAGGCTCTTTGACACCCTCAGCAGGCGGACAGGAACAGATGCGAAAGACGCAGAGACTGTTCCGGGAGGAGTACTTTATGGCCGGGAAAAGGCGGAAAAAAGAAAAAACAGAAAAAGCAGTCGGAAAACCGTCCATTCTTCTCGGGACTCTGTTCTGGCAGATCGCTCTGTTCATGGTCATTCTGGTATTTGTACTTCTTTCTGTCCTGACACTGGGTAGGGAGATCCGCGGAAAATATGAAGATCAGCAGAAGGCACAGCTCGGCGTCAAGAGTGCCATGATCGATGCTGTACTGGACGAAAGAAGCACTGACGTTTTCGGACTGTCCCTGTATATAGCAGGGGTCTCGGATATCCAGTCACTGGATCCTGTCAAAAACTGGTCCGCGCGTTATCAGATCCTTCAGGAAATGATCTCGATCGCGAACAAATCCACATCGGTCGGATATCTTTTTGTCCGGAAGGAAAACGGTTTCTATCTGGGCAAGTCATCCGATATCAACTATTACAAATACATCAACGTACACGAAAAAGTCATAGACAGGGTCCTGAATGAGAACAAAGAGGCGGGACAGCGCCACTGGCTTCTGATGTCATCGGAAGGGGTGGACTACCTGATCTATTATATTTACTATCCGTATATCGATCTGTACATCGGCATGGTCAACCGAGTCGATGTCATCTATAAGGATTTTCTGACGGTCGCGAGCGGTTATGAAGGGCATGTCGTGATCGAAGATCTGTACGGGAAGAGTACCGCACTGCGCGAATCGGAGGAAAAGGGTACCGATTTCCGCTTCATGGAGGCAGGCGGTGATCTGTGCATCAGCGGAAGCATTTATGACCGTGAGATCGACCGGATCGTGCAGAAGACCATTCGAAGAACAGCCATGATCGGCGCCGCAGGCCTTCTGCTGATGCTTCTGTATCTGGTCTATATTTACCGGAGCTTTATTACCAAAATTCTGCGTCTTTCGGGCGAACTGAACCCCGCAGACGAAAAAATCGAGAATATTTCGATCACCTGTGACGGCGATACACAGGAGATCTATGAGATACAGACTTCCGCCAAGCATCTGGTTCAGGAAGTGGTCGCATCGAGAATTCAGGAATATGAGCGGAGGATCCAGAGCGATACGCTGGAGCTTCTGACTCTCCGGTCTCAGATCCGCCCGCATTTCTATCTGAATGCGATCACGACGATAGATTCTCTGAATTACCGCGGAAAAAAGGAGGAGATCAGTCAGTTTCTGCAGTCTCTGGCAGTTCATATCAGGTATATGTTAAGGACAGATCTCAGTGAGATCCGTATCAGCGACGAGGTGGAGCATATCGATGCATACATCAGGATGCAGGAGATCCGTTATCCGGGGCAGGTGGTATCCTTTATACAGGTGGATCCTGAAATACAGAATTATACGGTTCCGCATCTGATCCTGTATACTGTGATAGAAAACGTGTTTAAATATGCCATGCGGGGCGAGGATACACTGATGATCATGTTTACCGCAGAAAAGACAGAGGAGGGAATGACGATCCTGATCGAGGATAACGGGGACGGATTTCCGGAAAGAGTGCTGGAGCAGTTTCAGAACCCGAATCTGGAAAAGAGCGATCAGCATATCGGCCTTCTGAATGTCCGGAAAACGCTGCGTCTTCTGTACGGAAGAAGAGATCTTCTGAAACTTTATAATCATGAACCGCACGGTTCTTCGGTGGAGATCCGCATACCGCGTCAGGTAAGCCGGGAAAGTTCTGCAGATAAGGGGTAATGGTTTGAAACTGCTGTTAGTTGAGGATGACAGAAATACACTTGAATACATACAGTCTGCGATCGATTATCGGGAGCTCGGGGTGGATACTGTACTGACCGCTACAGACGGGCAGGATGCACTGGAACTTTATATGGATGAACGTCCGGAGATCATTATCAGCGATATCGAAATGCCGCGCATGAACGGGATCACGCTGATGAAGGAGATCCGCAGACAGAGCGAAGGCATGCCGGAGTATATATTTCTGACCTGCCATGATGACTTTTCATACGCACAGGAAGCCATCCATCTTGGAGCACTGGACTATCTGATGAAACCGCTGGTGCTGGAAGAGGTCAGAAATGTGGTCATCCGTGCCGTGGAACGCAACCGTTCAAGGCTCCGGGAGCAGGAAATGAAGGAGGCATATCTGCGGTACGGCGGAGATCCGTCGGAGCTTAACGGATATACGGACATGCACTCCGGTCAGGACCGGGCGGACGCAGATAAAAAGAGCATTTCGCAGACACCGGCCGGAGAACGTATTGTCAGACCTGTTGTTGATGCATCGAGTATACGGTATTATGTGCAGACACAGAAAAAGATGGAACTGATCAAACAGATCAGAGATGAACTGATGGGCAATACAGCAAACGGACAGGAATCGAAAGCCTTTCTGCAGATGCTGCATCACATTATTCTGCAGGGCGTATACAGCTTTCTCGCCGAAGAGGGGATCGATGCGGCGACTCTTCTGGAAGAGGATACCTACCGGCATCTGGACAGTCAGGCGGAAAGATCTCCCGTGAATATTATCAAGCTCACAGAGTATCTTTATGATACGGCGATCAAAGGTGTGGAGGAAAAAGCACTGTCAAGAGGCGTGATCGAGCGCGTCTGCAGGTTTATTCAGGAGAATTTCAGGAGAAATATCGGAAGGGATGATATTGCGGAATATGTCGGCTTCTCCAGAAACTATCTGAGCCGGATGTGGAATATGTCCATGAGCAAACCGATCCGTGAATACATCAATGACTGCCGCGTGGAAGAGGCGAAGAAGCTTCTGGACAGTACGGAGAAGAATGTGACGGAGATCAGTATCGAGGTCGGCTATGACAGCAGTGCCTATTTTGCGACAGTGTTCAAAGGAAGAACAGGTCTGACGCCGATCGAATACCGCAACCGGAAGGGATCATGATGCCGGCTCTCTCTTATTGAGAAGATACTGTAAAAGCAGCAGATTAACAGCAGCGCGAAATATTTTCATACAGAAAAGAAAAAAGATTCCTTTTTTTTGTTATTGCGTTCTGAAGACCGCGGATTTACACTGAATACAGGTAATATTTGAGATGAAACTCGGGAGGATCCTTTAAGGACCGGCCCGATGGAAGAAAGGAGACCCGAATGGCAAGAAAATTTATCTGCACGGCTGATTATCCGGTCGTCGAAACAGAAAACGGCAGGCTGAAAGGTTTTTACCTGGACGGTATTTTCAATTTCTACGGAATTCAGTATGCGACCGCAAAGCGTTTTCATCAGCCTGAACCTGTGGAAAAATGGGAAGGCATTAAAGAAGCAACCAACTACGGATGCATTTCACCCAATATGGGTAATCCGATCCCCGGCGGCGAGATTCTGATCCCACACCGCTACTGGCCTGACAGTGAAGACTGTCTGAATCTGAATGTCTGGACGCCCAGCATTGATAAGAATGCGAAAAAGGCTGTCCTTGTCTGGTTCCACGGCGGCGGATATGCAGACGGTTCCGCACTGGAGCAGGTCGCTTACGAAGGCGATGCGCTTGCAGAGTACGGAGACGTTGTTGTTGTAACGGTCAACCACCGTCTGAACATCTTAGGTTTCCTGGATCTTTCCGATTACGGTGAAGAATATTATAACTCCGGCAATGCCGGTATCGCGGACCTTGTCGCGGCGCTTCAGTGGGTACATAACAATATTGCAAACTTCGGCGGCGACCCGGAAAGAGTGCTGATCTTCGGTCAGTCCGGCGGCGGCGGAAAAGTATGTACGCTTCTTCAGACACCGGCAGCGGACGGTCTGTTCCAGAGGGCAGTCCTGATGTCCGGCGGCGCAGGCAATATGCGTATGGGAAGCGACGTCAACGTGAAGGAATTTGTTGACGAACTGATGAAGACTTTGAACATCACCGATGTTCACGATCTTGAGACGGTTCCCTATGTGCTTCTGGAAAGAGCCTACAACCGTACCTGCAGAAAGCTTCAGAAGATGCTCGGCTGGGCACCGAAGGCAAACGGCTGGTATGTCGGTCATCCGGCAGCAGTCGGCTTCCGTGAACATGCATTGACCGTTCCGACCATGGTGTCCTCGGTTATCGCAGAGATGTCCGGAAGAGGCGCGACCGCAGAAGAGCATTATAAAGAGGATGCGGATGCCGCGATCGCAGCTTATAAGGAAGCTTATCCCTGCAATGACCCCGCGTATGCACATGCGGTTGCAGACCGTTCCGGAATCCGGAATTTCATGGATATCCGTGCGAAATCGAATCCGTCCGCACCGGGATACAACTACGTGCTGGGTCTGATCTTTGACGTAAACGGCGGAACCCCCGCATGGCACTGCTCAGATATTCCGTTTGCATTCCACAATGCATACCGTGTGGGCAACTGCAATATCGAAGGTGTGACTGACAAGATCGAAGAGGATATCGCAGGCGCATTTGTGGCATTTGCAAAGACCGGAGATCCGAACCATGACGGCATGACCGAATGGAAGCCCTGGACAGAGGACTGCCGCGCAACGATGGTATTCGACCGCGAGACTTACTGCAAGGCAGATCTGGATGACAGGCTTCAGGCATTTGTAAAGAAGCATGCGATCCCCAGACAGCCCCGTCCGATCCCGAAGGATGACGAGTCCGCAGGCAGAATGTGGCTGTATTGATGCAGTATCAGCGGCAGAGCGTCTGCTCTGCCGCTTTTTCAGAATATCACCGGAACGGATCAGGCTGCATTTGACCTTTTGCTGTTTTGCGGATATAATCAAATAAAAGAAAGACATTTTCAAGGAGAACTGAATATGAAGACATACCTGCATTATCCTATGAAAGCACTTGTAAACTGCCGCGACCTCGGCGGTATGCCGACAGAAGACGGCGGCGTGACACGTTTCGGAGTGCTGATCCGTTCGGAGCTTCCGATCGATCTTCCGGAAGAAGACATCGCTTTTCTGAAAGAACTGAATGTGACGACTTCTGTTGATCTGAGAAATGATGAGGAGCTTCAGAGAAGCCCGAGTGATCTTGCAGGCTGTGAATTCATTGATTACAGGCAGATCTGTGTTATGTCGAGGGAAGCCGAGAAAGGCAGTGAGGTCAAGAAGAAAGAAGAACCCGAAAAGGAAAAGAAGAGACCCGGGCCGCCGAAAAATATGGAGGGCTTCTACACTATGGACTGGGTGCCTGTTTACGGCAATATGATGGCAGACTGTCCCCGGTGGGTCTATGGTGTCTTTGATGCATTCATTACTGCGCCCGGCGCCATGCATTTTCACTGTGCGACAGGAAAGGACCGTACCGGAGTTGTGGCCATGCTCCTTCTTTCCGCAGCGGGCTGCAGCGAGGATGATATAGCGGCAAATTACAGTCTGAGCGAGACCTATATGCGTTCGGTCTATAAAAAGATGGCTGCGCGTGTCTGCGGAGACGATTACAATGAAAACGATCTGAACAGAGGCTTTTTCGGGACTTCTCAGAATACCATGAGAAATGTCATGAGGAATCTGAAGGAAAAGTACGGAAGCATCAGAGAGTATCTGCACGCCTGCGGCGTAACGGATGAAATGATTCAGAAAGTAAAGGACAAGCTTGTGGAATACTGATCCGCAGGTACAGGTATATGATCACACGGCAGGAGGGCACAGACAGGTCTGAGCCCTCCTGCATTCATAAGAAATTCAGCAATTTTAATTAATATACAATGTTTTCATGAAAATGTCGGTATCCGCATGTACTGTATTGACATTACGCCGAAACACTGTTAAATTATAGACAATCGATGCTGATTCGAAACGCAGTTTCTGTTTGTATGAGCTGCCGGGATGATCGGTCTTCTTTTTTACTGAAAAATAAGCAAAGCTCTAAAAAGAAGACGCCGAGTCTGCAGTGAGTATTACTAAAGGGTTGTAGTAAAATCATGCCGGTGCCGTACATACCGGATCTTCAGCAGCGATTCCGAACAGAATAAAAAAGGTCTGTTCAGCACAATTAAATATGGTTCTGATTTGGGGAGAGAGGAACCTTGTATGCATGCTGTTAATCTGTTTTTCACTGGAGGCGAAAATGAAGAAGTGGCAGTTTGTATTTTATTTTGTCGCTGCAGCCGCAATGATGCTTTTATCATCCTGCAGTGATCCTCTTTTCCCGTACGCAGAGAGAGCCGTGATATATGCGGAAAGCAAAGGTATTCCTGTTCCTTTGAAAAAGGTACGTGAAGACAGGCTTGAAACCTCTGCGGAAGAACCAGTCGCAGAAAGCATCTCTATACAGGAGACGTCACCGGCGGCCGCTCCATCTGCGGAGCCGCCTGCTCAAGAAACTGTTCCGGAAACGCAGCCATCCGTGCATGAGCACAGTTTTTCGGAAAGTTCGAGGACCCCGTCTACCTGTGTTTCGGAGGGCTTTATTTTTTATGTCTGCGCCTGCGGAGAGACCAAAACGGAAGCGCTTCCGTTATCTGAGCATATCCCGGAGACGCGTATCGTCAGGGAAGCCACCTGTCAGACGACCGGTCTGATCGATACCGTCTGTACAGTCTGCGGAACGGTGATGTCTTCGGTGGAAACACCGGTCATAGCACATATTGCCGGAGACTGGGTCACGGTAGAGGAAGCCGCTCCCGGAAAAGACGGCCTGATGTCTCAGAACTGCGTGATGTGCGGAACATCACTGAATACAATGCCGTTTGCGCATCAGCACAGTTTTACCGAAAGCGGCAGGACAGAACCGACCTGTATTTCGGAAGGCTCGGTGACCTACAGCTGTGCCTGCGGGGAGACCGTTATGGATATTCTTCCGGTCACGGCACATAATCTGACAGCTGTGACAATACGTGAAGCGACCTGCCAGACGACAGGTGCCGTCAACATGGTATGTACGGTCTGTAATCAGGTGATCTCTTCGGAGGAAACGCCCGCTGCACCGCATACACCCGGAGGATGGACCACAGTTCAGGAAGCCGGCATCGGTGTGGAAGGACTGATGGTTCAGAACTGTACGGTCTGCGGAGCTCAGCTTGCCGTAAATTCCATACCTGCGCTTGTCGACACGAGCAGCTTTGAAATGCAGATCCTGGCGCTTGTCAATCAGCAGAGGGCGGCATACGGACTTGCACCGCTTGCATGGAATCCTGCGGCAGCCGCAGCAGCCGCACTCCGCGCGCAGGAGATCACGATCAACCTCAGCCACCAGCGTCCCGACGGCAGAAACTGCTTTACGGTACTGGATGAATGCGGGATTCTGTATTATTCTGCCGCTGAGAATATTGCAGCCGGTCAGCAGACACCGCAGGAAGTCGTGACGGCATGGATGAATTCTCCGGGCCACAGAGACAACATTCTGAACCCGGCTTATACAAGTCTCGGTGTCGGGATTTTCTATAAGGCAAACGGATACGGATACCACTGGGTACAGGAATTTATCGGCTGACGGGACACGGAAGCAGACAAATTCCGGTAAAAAATGACAGGAAGAAGAGAACGATCTGTGATACACTTCAGAAAACTGTTTACAGGAGGTTCTGCAAGTGAATATACAGGACTTTTATCTTCAGACGAGTGAATTTACAGAGCTTGGACTCTATCGGGACTTTGTACGCGGTCTGCCGGATGATATCAACGAGTTATGTCTGCTGCAGAGACTGCAGACGATCCATCCGGTCGGACTTCTGAATCCGGAAACGAGAATGGAGCGGGATGGCTTCTGGGGTGATCTTTCCACCGTGCCGCTTACCAGACTGGATTTTGAAGAGGATGTTTTTCCGACGGCGCTTTCCATGTTTGCGGAGCTTCTGAGACTGGATCCGTCTTATGACAAAGATCGTGCAGCCGTAAGCAAGATCCATATCACCTGCAGATGTCAGGCGATCATGCTGGCATCAACACTGAAAGCCAAGGGGATCCCGGCGAGAGTCAGAAGCGGATATGCGGATTATATCCGTACACCCGGAAACTATTTTGACCACTGGATCACGGAGTTTTATGACAGGGAAAATTCCCGCTGGGTCTTAGCGGATGCGGATATCCACTGTGATCCGCACATTGATTTTGATCCGAATGACATTCCGCGGGACCGTTTTCTGACCGGGCCGATGGCCTATCTGAAGCTCAGAAAACAGGAACTGTCAGACGAACAGCTTTCATACGCGTCGTGGCCGGTCACGCACGGCCTTCCCGCAGCGCTTCGCGGCGTGTTTTATGACTTTCACTGTCTGATGAATCACGAGATCATATTTCTTCATCAGCCTGCCTATATCGCGGATAAAGCATTTGAACTGTCGGAAGAGGAACTTCTGGAGATCGATGCACTGGCGGAACTGATGCTCGATCCGGACGGAAATTTTGAAAAACTGAAACAGATCTGGGATACCGAACAGAAATTCAGGATCCTTCGCGGAGGACTGAACTGAGTCTCGAAGGGAAAAATGTGCTGATCAGATATATACAAAGCTGCCCGCAGCCGTAGGAAACGGTGAGCGGGCAGTTTGCTTATTCATCAACATATTACGTCAGTTATTCTTTAATTCCGCCTAAAGAAATGCCGGCAACAAAAGTCTTTGTAAAGAAGGGATACAGAACGAGGACCGGAAGCGTACCGATTACAGCAATCGCCATCCGGATCGTTGTGCTGGGAATGTTCTCGACATTATATACGGAGCCCATAATGCCGGACTGGGTCAACTGCTGAATATTCTGGAGCATTCTCTGCAAAAGGATCTGCAGGGTATAAAGTCTGGATTCTGTAATATAGTACATACCGTTTGTCCAGTTGTTCCAGTAACCGATACCGGTCATCAGTCCGACAGTTGCGAGAATCGGCTTGGACAGAGGAAGTACAATACGGGCATAGATGTATGCTTCATCCGCACCGTCGACCTTCGCTGCTTCCAAAAGACTCGGATGGATGTTGTTGGTAAAGCTGTTTTTGAAAAGAAGAACATTGAAAGCGTTCATCATAAGACCACCCGGAAGCACAAGCCCCCAGAAGGTATTTCTGACCTGAAATACCTTTGCGTAGATAATATAGCTTCCTACAACACCACCGGAGAACAGCATAGTGAAGAAACAGATAAATGTAAACAGTTTTGCGCGCGGATAATCGCTCCGCGAACACGGATAGGCATACAGCGGTGTCAGGAACAGGCTGAGCAGCGTTCCGGCAAAAGTGACCAGTATTGTCAGCCCGTACGAACGGAGAATCGTCGTACGGTTCGTAACGAACAGCCACTGATAGGCATAGAGACTGAAATCCTTCGGTATAAAGCCATATCCTTTCGAGGAAAGAGCCATATCATCCGACAAAGAAGAAGAGATCAGCAGGATAAAAGGAAGAACTGCTGCGAGACAGCAGAAGACCAGAATCGCAATGATCACGATCTGAAAGACAACAGAGGCGCCGCTCTTTACGGTCTGATCGCCGGTAACTTTTTTCTCATTCATGTCTGTTTACCCCCCTTTCTCTTACATCAGCGCGCTGCTTCTGTCAATTTTACGAATCAGCGCATTTGAGGCAAGAATAATGATAAAGCCTACGAAGGCCTGATATGCATTGGCAGCAGTGGAAAGAGAGTAGTTGGAATCCTTCATCAGAGCCAGATATACATAGGTATCAATCGTCTGTGTAACATTGTACAATGCACCTGAATTCATCGGAACCTGATAGAAGAGTCCGAAATCAGAGCCCATGATGTGACTGATGGACAGAAGTACAAGCATGATGATCGTGGAACGGATCAGCGGAATCGTGATTTTGAAGATCTGTCTCCATTTTCCGCAGCCGTCAATAGCTGCCGCTTCATATATACTCCGATCGATACCGATAATGGAAGACAGATAGATCGTAGCGCTGTAGCCAAGCCCCATCCAGGTACTGACAAGCGTCAGGATAAACGGCCAGTATTTCGGCTCGGTATACCAGGAAATACTGAGATTGAAAGTGTTGTTGATCCAGCCGCTCTTGGAGCTGAGAAGGCCGTATACTATGTAGGAAATAATAGCGGTGCTGATCAGCTGCGGAAGCAGGATCAGTGCCTGCGCAACCGAAGAGACTTTTCTGGAAAAACATTCATTCAGGCATACGCCGACAAACAGACCGGCGATATTTCCCGTCACAATAAAAACCAGATTATACAACACGGTATTTCTTGTTATGAGCCATGCGTTTCCGGAAGAGAACAGATAGCGGAAATTGTCGAAGCCGCACCAGGGGCTCTTAAAAATGCCGACATTGTAATTGATATTTTTGAAGGCTAAAACAAGACCGCTGAGCGGCATATAGTTATTGATGATCAGAAAGATCAGGCCGGGAATGATCATAAGATCCAGCATCAGGATCACTTTGGCTTTGTACTGGATGATGATCGTAAACAGGAGCACCAGGATCGCGACCAGGATCAGCAGATAGATCCCGTACGCAACTTTGACGGATTTTGCTCCTTTCATGACATTGGTATAATCGACGAGATAGACAACTGAGCCGGCTATTGAAAGAAGAGATCCGGCGCCGGCCAGAAATGTGCAATGTGATATGCGCAGTTTCAGCGACAGAACAGCAGAAACTGCGATCAGCAGAATCCCCCCGACAATCAGCAGAAATTCAGTCTGCGTACCGGCAGAAACTTTTCCGCCGCAAACGCGGAAGCCGAGAAGAAAATCCAGGGAATTCAGAGAATAGACCGTGCTTTTATATTTGTAGCTTACGATCGGCAGAAACATGGCTGCAAGAAGCAGAATGCAAAGCGCAAGATATAAAAGGCAGATTTTCTTTTTCGGGACAGCGAATGTGACAGACTGTTTTTTCATGATGCAGAGATCCTTCCTGTTAGTTTATTGATCTCCTGCTGTTACCTTTCTGGTCGTACTGCCGTATTCCACAGATACCTGCAGTGTGGTATTGACAGGGATCACTTCTCCGGCGATTCTTCGAAGCAGAAGGTCCAGCGCATAGTCAGTCATACTCTGAAGCGGCTGGACGATGGTCGTAGTGCCGAAGGTCTTTGATATATAAGTGCCGTCGAATCCGACAATCTGAACATCCTCGGGTACATGATAACCGAGAGCTGTACATGCTGAGGTTACACGAGCGGCAAGAATATCGGTCGGCGCAAAAAGGCCGTCTGTATCGGGATATTTTTCAAAAAGTGATGAAACTTCAGTAATAAAATCCCGATCCATGAAGGTCTCACGGGGGAGTGTGACAAGCCTTCCTTCTATATTATGAGATTTGCATTCTTCCAGAAATCCATTCAGTCTTTCATTGGCAAAGGAACCGGCGGGGCCGTTTTCACCGAACAGAACCGGATGCCTGCTTCCTGCCTGAATGAGCGTGCGTGCGGCAAGTACACCGCCGTTATGATTGTCACAGCATACGCAGGGAATGCCGGGAATATTCAGCTCCAGCGATACGACAGGGAGATTGCCCTGTTCAAAAGCGCCGCTCGATCCGAAACGGCTTCGTAAAAGAATGCCTGCCACTCCGTAGGCTTTCAGGATCTGTACATATTCTTCTTCGCGATCAGTTTCCTGTGCTGCCGTACAGAGAAGCATTTTATAGCCTCTGTTTTTGCAGGAAATATCGATATGCTGCACAAGCGCAGAGAAGAACGGATTCGCGATATTCGGAAGGACGACACCGATCACGCTGGAATGATTTTTCTGCAGACCGCGTGCCATCTGATTCGGATAGTAGTTCAGTTCTTTCATGACAGAAAGGACTTTTTTTCGAGTTTTATCGCTGATCGGACCTTTGTTATTCAGAATTCTGGAAACGGTTGCAGCGGAAACACCGGCCTTTTTCGCAATGTCATATATAGTCACTGTATTCTGCATATCAGTCTCACTTTCAGAAAAGTATTTTGTTATAGTATAATGATTCTTTCAGTTTTCATCAAGGCAGAATCTGAAATTACTGATATGCACGCATCAAAATTATGGAACCGATACCGGACATACTCATGGGTTAAAGGTTAGCATAGAATCACAAAAAATGCAATCGGTTACACAAAAAAAGTTATAGTTACAAAAATTATAGTGAAAATAAAG
>JAZUFC010000314.1:0-13968 GCA_045640465.1 Lachnospiraceae bacterium
ATTGTGTGAATCATGCGACACAGAAGATGCGATCGCGCCGCTCTTCAGGCCCATGCCCGTCACAAAGCCGAGACCGATATGACCGGTATTCTTATGACGTTCGATCACCGCAAGCTTCACGATGTCACGCGAAATATCGATACCGCTTCCGTCGGAAGCATCGACCGGCATGATCTCTTCCTTTGTGATCAGCTGGTCGCGGATCACACGGATCACACGGCAGTCTCCTTTTTCCGGCTTCAGAAGAAAGTTCTCCTTTTTCAGCGGATCCAGATCAAAGGAATTCAGCACTCTGTCAAGGACCGTCTTTCGGACTTCCGGCTTTTCGTAAGGCAGCACCTGACCGTTTTCCACAACCTTTTCGCCTTTCCGGTAAACATCCTGTACGGAAACGCTTTCCAGATCGGAAAGCACCAGAAGGTCCGCCTGATAACCGGGCGCCACTGCACCGGTGTCTTTCAGCCCGAAGCGCTGCGCCGCCTGAAGCGTCGCCATGCGGATGCCCGTCAGCACAGACTTTCCGTTTTCAGCCGCCAGGCGGATGATGCTGTCGATATGACCGGTCTCTAATAGATCTGCCGGATGCTTGTCATCCGTTACCAGAAGACAGCGTCTGGAATAGGGTTCGTCAAACAGCGGCAGGAGGCTCAGAAGATTCCTGGCTGCGGTTCCCTGACGGACCATCACCCACTGACCCTTTTCCAGCTTTTCCATAGCTTCGCCGATCTCCGTGCATTCGTGATCGTCCGCAACGCCTTCCGAAATATACCGGTCCAGATCCCTGCCCGTAAGCATCGGTGCATGGCCGTTGATGATCATTCCCGCCTCTTTCGTGACCGCAAGCTTTTTAAGCACCTCGGGATCTCTGAACAGAACTCCGGGATAGTTCATCATCTCTCCGAGTCCCAGCACGCGCGGACGTGTGTAGAACTTTTCGATATCCTCCGCTGTCAGCACCGCGCCGGCCTCGTCAAGCCCGGTCGCAGGCACGCAGGAAGGGATCATGAAATAGATGCTCATCGGCAGGTTCTCGCTTGCCTCCAGCATATAATCGATGCCCTCGCAGCCGGAAACATTGGCGATCTCGTGCGGATCCGCAATGACCGACGTCGTTCCGTGCGGCAGACAGACGCGCACAAATTCGGACGGCTGAAGCATGGAGCTTTCAATATGGATATGTCCGTCGATAAAGCCCGGGCAGATCACCTTTCCGCTCACATCCTCCACAATATCCGCGTCCTGATCCTGATAATCGCCGACTCCGATGATCCGCGCGCCGTCGATCAGCACATTCGCCTTCTGCAGGCTGTCCGTAAACACATTTACGATCTGTCCGTTTTTCAGTAAAGTTTTCATCAGCTTCTCTCTTCCTCAAAAAGATCCTTATATTTCTTGAAAAACCTGTAATAGGTCTTTGTATTCTCCAGTTCCCACCAGTTTCTGACCGCTGCCGGCCGCGCGTCCAGATCGTAGATTCTTGCGCCCTCCATGGCCAGAAGAAACGGCGAATGCGTAGCGATGATGAACTGACAGTGATACAGCCGGACATACTCATTCAGTATATCCAGAAGTTCCAGCTGCATGGCCGGCGACATGCTGTTTTCCGGCTCGTCCAGACAGTACAGCGTATCCGGCTGAAGCTTCGTTTCAAAATAACGGAGCGCCGTCTCGCCGTTGCTGTTCAGCTTCACCTCTTCGCCTGCCGTCCTGCGGATGAATGCCCGCCGGCTCACCGACTTGCTTCTTGCCAGAAGCTGCAGACGGTTTGCCTCATAGTCCTCCAGACCGCTGAAACGGATCGTCTCCCCGAATTTGAGCTCCGCCCATTTCTCTTTTGCGATCTCTTTATTTTCCTTGATGTCCTCGTTATTCGTGCGGACCGTCAGCATGTAATCGAAAACATCGTCGCTTGTAATGATCCGGCTCTCCTCCGGGATCCTCAGATAAGACCCGTCCTCGTCATATCCCGGCCGGTAATCACAGTGCTCCGTATACAGCCGGAACATCTCCGCAGTGTTGAACGGTGAAACACGCTGAAGTCCCAGCTTTTCCGCGATCAGATTCAGAAGCGTGCTTTTTCCCGATCCGTTCCCGCCGTAAAAGATCGTGACCTTCCGGAAATTGATCTCATACAGCTCCTTTTTTGAAAAGATGCCGCAGGGATAGATATTGTCGATATAGCCGAACCTGCCGCCGTTCTCCTTCATTTTCCGTTCGATCAGGCTCTCCTCCTCTTCGATCGGCAGAGAAAAACATTCCAGATACATACGGATCCCCTTCCCTTTTACGCACCGTACGTTCACATCCCGAAGGACTCTACAGACGAATGATCTGCGTGTTGGTATTTAAAAGACGGATATAGCTCACATCCTTTGCGATGCCATAGACCAGACGGATGCCGACGTTTGACGCCGGATCAGCCGTCTTCATCGTTTCATAACGCTCTCTCAGATCAAAATACCGACAGTCATCCCGGATACGAAGCAGGATCTCTCCGTCTTCGATCATCACGCGCACTTCGCAGCTATGCTTCCTGCGGTCTCCGGTGAAACCGTGGCTTACCACATTTCCCGCAAGCTCCTCCAGTGCCAGCGCCGCAAAATACGAACGCCGGCGGTCGATCTCATGCGTTCTGCAGAAATCCTGGATCTGTACCGAGATCCCGGTCACATCTTCCATATTCTTCACTGAAAACGAAAGGCTGTCTTCGTCCCTGATGCCGAAACCGGACGGCAGAAGGAGCAGTGCATCGAAAGCCTTCTTTTTCCTGCCCGCTGAAAGCGCTGCGATGATGTACGTCAGAAGAACCAGCAGTTCGCTCAAAGGCACCGCAGCGAACAGGCCCGCCGGCCCGAGCGTCTTCCCCAGAAGGAAAACGGTCAGCAGAGGAAACAGAAAACGGTGTGATACCGTCTGCAGATGAGAAGGAACGAGTTTTCTTGTCCCCTGCAGATAATCAAGGATCAGCTGATTCACACCGTTTAACAGAATCGAAAACGCAAACAGCCGGAGCATCATGACCGTGAGGCCGTATTCCGGCGCATCCTGCTCAAAATAAAGCCTTGCGGCCGGTTCCGCAAATAAGTATACGGCAATGCTCACGATCGTACATGCCAGCACATCCGTGATCAGCGCAAAACGCACCGTCTCTTTAAGCGACTCCCTGTCCTTTTCACTGTAAAAGACCTGTGAAAGCAGATTTACAGAGGATGCGGCCCCGCAACCGATCACAAGGAAGAAGCTGCCGAGTGCCTCCTTTACGCTCATCGCTGCCATCGCAGCGCTTCCGCCGACCGCGATCACGATACGGTTGATCAGAAGCGGCGCAGCCATCTTGCATGCATACTTTGTCAGTTTCGGCAGGCCGATCCTGAAATATTCCTTAAGAAGCCTGATCTGCGGACGGATCAGTCTGAAACGGAATGCCGAACGCTTTCTGAAGAAATTCAGTACCAGAAGCACTGCTGCGGCATTGAAGCCAAGGCCCGTGGCGAAACCTACACCGCCCGTTCCCGCATGAAAGACTGCCACCGAAAGATAATCGCCTGCGACATTGGTCACACTCTGCAGGATCACCGCCGCAGTGACCAGCTTTTTGTTTCCGTCCAGTGTCACGACCGGCGAAAGCACCAGAAACAGAATGAAGCCCGGTACTCCGAAAAACCAGCCGCAAAGATACCGGTACAGCCCTTCATAAAGCTCCGGATCCGCTTCGCCCGCTCCGAGCATGCCGCAGATCGGCCGGATACAGGCAAACAAAAGAACTGTTGACAGCACTGCGATCCCCAGCGTGACCGTCAGACCGCATGAGAATGCTTCATCCGTCTTTTTCCGGTCACCCGCTCCCATGGCCGCAGAACAGACCGACTGGATCCCCGCAGCAAACAGACCGCAGAACAAAGACACCATCTTGTAGGAGGGACTGGCAAGCCCCGTGGAGGCAAGCGCAGCGGCACCGAGATAACGGGAGACGATCAGGCCGTCGATGATCTGCACCGAGGAATCCACAAGCTCGATCACCATAAATGTAAATGCATAATTCAGCAGGATCCGCCGGATCATTCTGCTTCTCGTTTTCTCCACGCCTTCAAACCTCTTTTTACAGATCAAGCTTCATGAAGACCGTATCGTCCAGCGGACTGTCGTTATAGCTTGGAATATACTGAAAACCGATCTCTTCATACATGCGGATCGCTGTCGTCAGAAACGGCAGCGTATCCAGATACAGCGAACGATAACCGATCTCTTTTGCATCACTGATGATCCTTTCCGTCAGAAGCTTTCCGAGATGCCGCCCGCGGTATTCCTCACGCACATAGAGCCGCTTCATTTCGCAGCGTTCCTCATCCAGCTTCCGAAGCGCCACGCAGCCAGCCGGCTTTCCGTCGGCATACAGAAGGTACAGCCTTCCTTCCGGTCTTCCGTATTTACGCTCCGGATGCACAAGCTCGTCGTCGTAATGCTGGATCTTCAGATACTCCGCAAAGCTGCTGTCATTTGAAAGCAGCATATTGATATATTCGGTGAATAATTCACGCAGGACAGTTTCGTGACCGATCGCATCGGTGACAGTAATATTCATGTTGTGGTCCTTATGTTGTCTGTATAACTTATACCTTGATTCCGAACGGTCTGTTTCCGCGCTTTCGGATTCCGGGCCCGCCCGGGATCATCTTTCGAACACGATCTGATAGTCTTTTCCTCCGGGAGCCGCTTCGATCATGCATCGAAGCACATTCTCCACATTCCGGATCGCCTGTTCATAAACACCGTTTTTCACAGCATTCTCCACGGCTTTATCCTTGATCTCCTGACGGATCGCACTTCCGTCTTCCAGCGTCAGCTTGTTGAACAGCCCGTTCTTTTCGTCATAGATCTGCACGCTGTTCTCGTCAAGTTCATTGGACAGAAGCTTCGCTTCCGGTACCCGCACGATGATCTTCTTTTCTTCTTCAACCGTCTCGATCCCGATCTGTTCCACATCTATACCGACTTTGATGATACCGTCCATCGTAACAACGGCGGTCTTTTTCGAAAACGGAATATTGATATCAGTATTGGTGAACTGTTTTGCCGCATCCACGGTTCCGACATTCGTATAGCGGTATTCAAGCGTCGCAAGCTCTTCAATATCGCATACCTCCTCCATGATCGCCGCAGAATCAAACAGGATCTCCTGTTCCGTCAGCGCATCATCGATCTTTTGAAGAAGCGATTCCTTTTCCGCTTTCTCGGAATCCAGCTGTGACAGAATTTCGTTCACTCTTTCTTCCAGCAAAGCTTTCCGTTCCTGTTCCTGAGCAAGTTCGGATCTCAGCTTATCGGAATATCTGTGAAACAGGAACCAAGCTGCCGCTGCCAGAACGGCGATCAGCAGCAGTATTCTGACAACTGCCTTACTTTTCTTTTCCATCATGCGATTCTCCCTGCATCAGAATTGCTTTCTCGGATTGATAATACTGTTTTTCAGCATACTTCCGCTTCTTCTATTTTGCAAAACTCTTGTGAAAAAAGCAAGCTTATTGCACAAAATTCCGGATAACTGAATGTTCATTTCAGTGTGATCCAAACGCCTTCTTTTTTTCCGCCCTGTCTTGCAATGACCTTTTTGTTCTTCAGCGAAGTCAGTATTTTTCTGACATACCCGTCGGAATATCCGCTCTTTTCTACCAGTTCCCTGATCGTAACACCGGAGTCTTCTTCAATATAATACTTGATTCGCTGCTCCGCCTCAGAAACATAGTATTGCTTTTGCTCAACTTCTCCGTAGATACCATTTCTCTCATAATTGAACGGAATCGTAACGTTTATGAAGTTTTCCATGATATCAAAAGCCTGTTTTCCGTAATTACTGATGATAAGAGGAATTCCGTGGCCGGTCTGCTCTACAAGGCCAAGCTGGCCGAATATCTTCTGAAGCTTCGCATTAACAGGTCTGCTGATCCCTCTGAAAAACTCTTCTTCATTCAGATCCGCAGGTAACCCGCCGGTAGATATAATTTCAATACGATCGGAAAAAATATACACCGCCGGCGGATTCCCCTTATTCCATTTTGTATGGATGCAGGCGTTCTGCCAGGCTTCTTTAAAGCTGGCCATATCAAATAACCGTTCTTCAGTCCGCCTGTGACTTCCCATGATGACTTTCGTCTCATTGATCGATTCCATATAGTCCAGGACACGATCAATTACAGAAACAAGACAGGTACAGCCATACTCATTCCTCTTCACCAGTTTTGTTTTGTCTTTACCGGCAAATACGGCGACCTTTACCGAAATATCATTTTCATCCGCCAAAAGGTACGCCATCAGATTATACTCGCCGTCACTGTTTTTCAGTCCTGCATTTTCTTCAAACGTTGACGGATCCACTGTTAACCCCGCTGTCACATATGCGATCATCAGTTTACTGAACGTCAGATTCCGGACCGGTGACGGCACTAAAGTGATCATATCAGCCGCCGCCTGTCTGTCCATCAGTTCCTTCAATGCAGAAGGGCTTAACTCGCGGTCTTCGTCTGCCGACCTCATATAATAACGGCCATATGCCGAATATGGTCTTTCAGATCCGCGAACTTCTATCCGGATAATATTTTTATCATCAATAAGCTTGTGCTCTATCGTCGGGATCACCTGCGGCCTGATAAAATTGCCGACAGCCTGAGATATTTCGCGCAAAGTTCTGTCCCCGATCTGCTGTCCGGCAACATTTCCGTTATCTTTCACGCCGAAATATAATACTCCATATCCGTTTTTATTCAGCATCGACGCAAGAGAAATGATTCCTTCCCGGAGCTCACCGGTAGTTTTCTTAAATTCGATCTTTTCTGTCTCGACTCCAATGTTCAAATAACGCGCCTCCATAAAGTAATTTTGACACCCTGATCATCCTATGGATATACTATATCATTCCGTGTTTCTTTTTGCTACTCTTTTTGCTACTCTTTTTGCTACTTTTTTCTGCTTCTTTTTGCTGCTCTTATTCTCTCAGGAAAAGGCTCCGTCTCCGGAGCCTTTTTTCGATATATCATCCTGTTTCGATCCGGCTTTACACCGGTCTTCCGAACAGAGCCTCACGTTCATCGGAGATCATGCACGGATCTCATCCGCCGCGAACGCAGGTTTCCTTTTTTATTCCTTCACAAGTTCGCAGAACCGGTCGATATCTTCCTTGCACATTTCAAGGGAAGCACGCCAGAAGTTTATATCATGCACGTCGATGCCGACGGACATGCAACAGTCATAGATAGACATTCTGCCGGTCGTCGCAAGCAGCTTCTTATAGACCGGAATAAATGCTTCGCCCTGCTCCGCGTATTTTGCGTAAAGTCCCTTGGCAAACAGCTGGCCGAATGCATAGGGGAAGTTGTAGAAGTTGCGGGAAGCATAGTAATAATGCGGCTTCCAGGTCCACATATAAGGATGACGGTATTCAGGATCCAGTCCGTCTCCGTAGCTTTCCTCCTGCGCCTTGTTCATCATTTCGCAAAGCTCCTTCGCGCTGACCGCGCCGCCTTTGCGGGCCTCAAACAGAGCTGTTTCGAACAGATAGCGGGAGTAGATATCCACGATGACCTGATTGCAGCCGCAGACCTCGGATTCGAGTACGGCAAGAGCCTCGTCTTTTTCCATGGAAGCGATCGCGGCCTTTTTGACCATCGTTTCGTTGAAAGTGGATGCGGTCTCCGCAAGCTGCATCGGGGAACCCAGATTCAGGATCGATTCATTCTTTGCACAGTCGTTATGGAATGCGTGACCGAGCTCGTGCGCCATGGTCACGACAGACTTGAAGGAATTCGAGAAATTCAGAAGCACGCGGGACTGCTTCAGCGACGGAACGGACGCACAGAAGGCACCGCCGACTTTGCCCGGGCGGCTGTCCACATCGATCCAGTTTTCATTGATGGCGCGGTCGGCCATTCTGAACAGATCTTCATCGAATGCTTTGAAATGCTTTCTGATGAAAGCACAGGCAGCTTCATAGGTATAGGTCTTCGACGCAGTGCTGACAGGTGCATACAGTTCATAGAACGGAAGACCGTTCGCATAGCCGAGATATTCCGCCTTGGTGCGGAGATATTTCCGAAAAGCAGGCAGGTATTCGCGGATCGCGGACAGCATGGCATCCAGCGTCTCTTCATCCATGCGGGAATTCACAAGCGTCATCTCCAGAGGAGACGCATATCCGCGGATAGAAGCAATATTCAGGACTTCGCCCTTGATACCGTTCAGGCAGGCAGCGATGATGCTTTCGTCCTTTTTGTAGGAAGCGATCTCGGCTTCATAAGCAGCCTTACGCACTTCCTTATCCGGATGATAAGCCATGTTCAGAACGACGGTCAGCGGCAGTTCCTTCTTCTCACCGTTTTCGACGATCTCGACGGTATGCGCACCGATCACCTGATTCTTAAGACGCATCCATGCATCGGAACCGGTCTGACGCAGGCTCGCCACGATCAGCTCTTCCTTATCGGACAGCTGGTGGGCCATAGAGTCCCGGATCTCTTTCAGGATGAATTCATGCTCTTTCAGAAGCGGTGATGCCTGAGCGCATGCATCCAGATCACAGCCTGCGATCCATGCAGAGGCCTTTGTCTCTGCGGAAACGCTTCCGTTCATGATCATCTGCAGCATTTCCTCTGCCCTGGCGGCAGCATCATCATTCGTGTTCGATTTGACGCGAAGGCTGCAGTATCCGCTCATCTTGCGTGAAAGAAGCGTCAGCTCCTGCAGTCTACGGATATAGTTTTCAAGCTTTTCCGTCTCGTTTTCATGATCTGTGATCATAGCGTCCACGGTCACGTTCATATCTTCAACGAGCGCTTTCAGTTTTACGGTATCATTTTGAAATGCTTCACTCTCCAGAGAAGGATAGATCGGCGTGAGATCCCAGGTTTTCATAGCTTACTCCTTTACCGGTTTCTTGTTACCTTTATTATACAGGAATCTGCTCCAAAGAAAAGCAGAAACTGCAAATATTCCGCCTCCGTCTCCCAAAGACCGGTATTGAAAAAAAAAGACAGCTGTGATATATTTGTTGAATATTCAACAATTGATCTGGAGAGCGTTTATGAACTATCAGACACTTCATCTTCTTTTCCGCTGCAACAAGGAATTCAGTCATGCAAAGATCCGTCCGCAGGAACTGACAGATACGGAATGCATGATCTGCTCCTATATCTTTTCACATGAAAACTGCTCGCAGGACGACGTGTCAGCCGCCCTGAAAACCGATAAGACAACTGTCGCCAAGGCGCTGTCATCACTTGAAAGGAAAAACTGCGTGATCCGCCTTAAGGATACGGCAGACAAACGGATCAACCGGCTTTTTCTCACGGATTCCGGCCGTGACAGGATCTCAGAGTTAGTGGATCTGCATGACAACTGGCTGAAAGAGATCATCTCCTGTCTTTCCGAAGACGAACAGAAGCAGTTTGAAGACTTCTGCAGCCGGCTTCTCGCCGCTGCGGAAAAATTATCAGAACATAACGGAGGCAGCTTATGAACCACAAAGACAATGCAAACGCGATCGAATCCTTTAAGACCGATCCCATTTCAAAGATCGTTATCAAAAACAGTATTCCGGCCCTGATCGCCATGATCATGGTCATGGTGTACAACCTGGCCGATACCTTTTTCCTGGGGCTTACCCATGACGATCTGCAGGTCACGGCGGTTTCCTTTGCCGCACCGCTCTTCATGATCTTCATGTCACTCGGCACGCTGTTCGGTGTCGGCGGAACATCCGTCATTTCCCGTGCGCTCGGTGAAGGAAAAACAGATCATGCAAAAAAGGCCTGCTCCTTCTGCATGTGGGCAAGCGTAGCGGTTGGCGGCATCATGATGGCTGTCCTCTGGATATTCCTGGATGATGTGACCGTAATGCTCGGTGCAAGCGAGAACAGCATCGGCCTCACAAAAGACTATCTCCGCATCGCGATCGGCTGCGGCATCTTCTCCATGATCTCCAACTGCTTCTCCTCGATCCTCCGTACGGAAGGTCAGGCGATGAAGGCCATGACCGGCACGCTTATCGGCAACCTCCTCAACATGATCCTCGATCCCATCTTCATTCTGGGCTTCAAATGGGGCGTGACCGGTGCCGCTGTCGCGACGGTGATCGGCAATGCCGCCGCTGCCGGATATTATATCCTCTATTTCCTGAAAGGAAACTCCGCCCTCAGCATCAGCCCGAAGTACTTCTCAATGAAGGATAAGATCCTTTCGGAAGTATTCTCCGTCGGTATCTCGGCATCTCTTGCCAATCTGCTGGTCAGCGTTTCCTCCATCGTGGTCAATTCACAGCTTTCCAAATATGCGGACGGCGATATGCTGGTAGCCGGATACGGCGTGACCGCAAAGATCATCATGATCGTCACGCTCATCGGTATCGGCGTCGGAAGCGGCGTCCAGCCGTTCCTGGGATACTGCTACGGAGCAAAAGAAAAAGACCGTCTCACGGGCGGCATCCGCTTCTCCGCGATGTTCGGTCTGATCCTCTGTGCTGTGATCTCAGTACTCTGTCTCATTTTTGCAAAACCGATCGTGAAAGTATTCCTGACCGATATGACCGCGCTGAATTCAGGCGTGCACTTTACACGTATTCTGATGAGTACCGCGTGGCTCATCGGCGCATTCGCGATCTGCCAGAATACACTGCAGGCGATCGGTGCCGCCGCACCGGCTCTGCTTGCCTCGATCTTTCGTCAGGGCATCATCTTTATTCCGGCGGTCTTCATCATGAAAGCGCTCATCGGCGTGGACGGACTTGTCTGGGCCCAGCCTGTCGCCGATGTGCTTTCCCTCCTCATTGTGATCTTTATGCTGTGGAATAAGATCAGAAAGACCGATTTCACTGCTGCCTGAGCCTGCTCAGTGTGCCTTCGACCTTAATGATCATCCGGTCCACTTCATTTCTGACACGGTTGATCCGCTCCTGCACCACAAAGTCCGCGACGAGTCCGTCGAAGAACCAGTCCGCAAAGGTAATGAAATCGTCTGTGGCAAGATCCGTGCCGATACTCATGTGAACATCTCTCAGTTCCTTATAGAAGCGCTCCAGCTTATACTGTGCTTCCCTGATATAGGAATCCGCATTGTTCATCTTATTATGCTTGATCAGTGAGGAGATCAGACCGCCGCCGAGAATATCATAGATGCCCCAGTTTCTGGCGGATCTCAGCTCGCTCTGCGCCCTTCTGAGCGCCGCAAGCGCTGCCTCACCGGCATAAATGGCTTCGTTTCTTTCCTTCCTGTCGTCATAATATTCCATTATTCTTACACCCTCTGTTCTTTCATGGTTGATCCATTTTTCCGGTCTGTTCCGGCTTATGTCTATCATAAGCGAAGCATACCGGAAAATAAAGGGTCATTCCGGCAGAAATACGGCTTCTATTCCGCTGTTATAGCGTCAGCCTCAGAATCCCAGCACAAAAATCATTATCCGGTCCCGTCAATCGCCAAGCAGCTCCATATTGATGGACTTCTCGGTAAAGCCGTAATTCCGATACATTTCATAAGCCGCGCTGTTTTTCGCATTCACCTGAAGTTCGATTCCGTCGAGTCCCTTCTGTTTTTTGATCTCCTTCACTTTTTCAAAGAACATATGGCCTATGCCTTTTCCCCGGTAATTCTGATCTACAGCCATTGTGTCGATAAACAGAATATCTCTTGTGATATGGGTCGGGCTTTCTGTATGCCTGAACTCGATCTCCATGATTCCGACCACTTTGCCGTTCAGCTCGGCTGCAAAACAGGTATCTCCCGAAACGATCTTTTCAAACCGATCGAACGGGATCACCGGCTCAAGCGGTTTATATATATCGGGCCTCCAGTCAACATGCATCTTTTGGACCTGCCCCATAATATCATTTACAGACTCATAATCGTCTGCCGTTACTTTCCGGATAACGAAATCCCCCATGATCTCACCTTTCAAACATGATACTTCTGTCAGGCGTCCCGCCCCTCATGAATATCTGCTGCCTGTCAGACCTCTCTGATATACATGCAGGCTTCTCTCTCCTGCCCCTGATCTCCGGACTCATAATGTGCCCGGAATTCCATGTTGATCTCGCGGATCTCCTTCTTTCCGTCAATGTAATCCTGATACATTTCCGCAAGACCGGCCATGCATCCGTCGCAGCTCCCGGAAGTGATCCCCAGAGATTCTTCTACGATCTTTTCCCGTTCTTCGCGGGTGGTATCTTTGATCAGATAACTTGTCATAACTTTATTCACGCTTTCTTATTGTATGATCTGTATTTCTTATCAGTATCACAAAGCTGTCACACCGCCAGATGGTAGATCAGTGCTTCTGCCGTTTCACCGGTCATTTCCCGGAAAGCCTCGCGATAGGCATCAAGCTGTTCCTTGTAATGTTCATCCAGATCAGACGGATCCGCATTCGTTTTGTAGTCGATGATCTTCCATCCGTCCTTAGTCTTTGCAACAGCATCCATCACGCCGTTCAAAACCGTATGATCTTCTCTTCCGATGCAGAACGGAACCTCGCAATATACCTCTTCCGCCTGCAGAAGCAGTTTCAGTATATCCTGAGGCGTATTGTTTTCCTGCGGATAGCCGCCGTTATGAATTACGCTGCAGACTTCTTTCAAAAGCTTTGCATAATACTCATCTTCTGCTCCGTAGTCTTTCAGGATCTCTGCAATAAGCATATCCGGATCTGAAGTATCCCTTGATGACACAAGCACCTCCATCAAGCGGTGCGAAAGCGTGCCAATCAGGCGAGGATCCTTTTTCTTTCTTACCGGCTCCTCCGGCGAAAGGTCGGAATACCCTGTTTCGGAAGAAGCAACGCTCCGCACGCGAAGCTCGCTGGGACGTATGATCTCATAGGAACGGTTTTCCGGTGTTCTGTTTTTGAGCGCTGAACTCTCGGCAGCTTTTCCGTAGAGATCTTCTATGTCATACTCAGGGGCTTCAGCATGAGAAACAGATCCGGCTGCATGCAGCTCTTTAAATATATCCCGCTCGATCAATGCTGATAATTCCTGCCACGGATCTGACTTTGCTGCTTCTCCCTTTGCGTTGATACCGCAGGAAACGATAAGCGCATTTGCTGCTCTGGTTGCGGCAACATAAAGGGCTCGCTGTCTTTCACAGGCAAGCGCTTCCGTCTCGGCTTCTTTTTCCTTCTTGAAACAGTCTGATTCCAGTTTGCTGTATCCGCTTTTCACAAAAAACGGAGTGCTCACAGGCTCTTCACTGCTGTAATCGATTCTGCATTCCGGCTGCTTCTTTTTTGTGTCCGGATCCGCAAGGATCACAACGGGTGCTTCCAGACCTTTGACCTTATGGACATTTGCCAGATGAACGCGATTATCGTCGCGAACCAGCTGGATGCACCGCTCATGATCATTTTCAGCGGATAAGAGTTTATCCAGAAAGGCCGCTGCATCTGAAAGCGAAAGGATCTCTCCCGAATTTTCTGCACTCCGGAGAAGCTCCAGCGCAAAATATAGATATTCCGCATTTTTTGTTCCGGTATGGGAAAAAACATGCGCTTCCTCTAAAAGCCTGTTGAATAACGCTGCCGGCGTCAGCTCTTTTGCTGACGCTGCAAATGCATACAGTTCTTCTTCAGTAAGCGGACATCCGCTCATTTGAAGCGCTGCGTAACGCTTTACCTGATCGAACGGATCCGATACCGCTGCAATCATTTTAGATACAGCAATCAATGCAGGGCATTGGGAAAACAGAACATTTCCCTCCACGAAGAAAGGAATACCGGCCTCCTGAAATGCTTTCATATAATAGACCAGATGATTTTTTGACGGTGTGATCACCATGAAATCCTGATACTGAAGCGGTCTCGGTCCTGCTCCTCCTTCTTCTTCTCTTCCCTGAATCGTGACAGCAGGATCATTCATCAAACCTGTGATGATCGCCGCCACTTTTTGAGGATCATCACGATCCGCAATCTTCTGCGAATTCACTGTCGTATAT
>JAZUFC010000315.1:0-3418 GCA_045640465.1 Lachnospiraceae bacterium
GCCCTGATCAACCTTTACAACCCCAAGGTTATGATTATTCAGGGCGAATCCGGTACACAGTCTTCCTCCAAGGGTGCAGGCGCACTCCGCGGCGGTGCATGGAATCAGAATCGTCAGGCAAAATATCTGCTTCGTCACCGCATTGCAGATCTGTCCAGCGAAGTTACCTTCACGCTGCACTTCACCTGTCTTGACATGATTGAGGCACTGAGAGGTAAGAACGGCGATGTGAAATCTTACCTTGACTACGGTTACTTCGGTGTACTCGCAGCTGAATTCGATGAGAACGGCTTCTCCACCGGTACCTACGAACCGAAGAAATCCTATTATGCGCTGCAGAATCTCTGCTCTCTCTTCAGCGACAATACCAAAGCTGCAAACCTTCCGATTATGTATACCCCGCTTGATTCTCCTCGTCTGTTCGACAAGGATTATTCCGGTGATGCCCTGATGACGGCCGGATTCGAGAAAGACGGCGCATATGCATTTGCTTACTGGGTAGCTTCTGATCTGATGACCACCGATTACGACGGTACCGTCAGCTTCCGTGTAGCAAAAATGCCGGAGAAGATCCGTCTGATCGATCCGATGGACGGCTCCATCTATGAGATTCCGGAAGACATGATTGCTGCAGAAGGCACATCCTTCGCAGACGATCCGAAGAAGATGGTTTATCATCAGTACAAAGGTCTCTTCCTGAAGAACCTTCCGCTGAGAGACTACCCGCTGATCCTTACCTTCGGCGATTTCCAGTAATTTTCTCCCTCCATAGAATCGAAGAAATCAATGAAAAGGGGCTGTCGCAATAGCATTTTTTTAACAGCTAACATTCCCTTGTTTTTATCACATATTTAGGCCAAAAGGTCCTGAAATCCTTGCGTTTTCAGGGCCTTTTCCAATTCAGACAGCACTTTAACAGACATTCCCATCGGATATGTCTTTGCATGATCTATTCTGTTTTGACTTTTCAAAAATCAGGCACTTTTCAGAGGGTACAGGTGACTTCCGATTCGTCCTGACTGTATTCTGCAGTGATACTTGTTGATATTTCTTCCCATTGCCAGGAGAATACTTTCTGCTAATGCATTCTCTTTTCCACGGTAAAGATATCTCCGGAAGTTCATATCCTCTTTGATATCTGCAAAAGATCCTTCTGCCTGGATACTCCGATTCATCCTCAGCATCGTTCCATATGTACTGGTGATCCGTTCAATGTCCTCAGAACGTTTTTCATTCATCGTTTTGGCTACCTGCAGAACCTTGTTTCGTTCTTCCATCGGTGTTTTGCAGTTGTTTCCTTTTATGCATTCGCTTTTGTACGGACACCCGCTGCAGTCTTTGCTCTTATAGTACGTCTTTATACTGACATAACCGCTGCCTGTTTTACTTCGCCGTTCATTCGTAACGGTCAGTTCTCTTCCATTTTTACAGATGTAGCGGTCTTTTTCTGAATCGTACACCATGTTTTCACGACGGCTGATGTCCTTTTTATACTTTCGAGTCCTGGATATCTCATAATTCTGAGGCTTGATGTAGGATAACTGTCCGTTTTCCTCTAAGAATACATAGTTTTCTTCACTTTCGTACCCTGCATCCGCCACGACCTCGGAATACTTGAAGCTCAAATGCTTCTCCATGTCTTTCATAAAAGGGATCAGCGTCATCGTATCCGTCGGACATGCGCTGATATCCACCCATGTGATGTATTCTGAATCAACTCCATGCTGGATGTTATAGGCCGGCTTTAACTGCCCGTTCAGCATCGCATCTTCCTTCATCCGCATAAACGTCGCGTCCGGATCTGTCTTTGAATAGCTGTTCCTTTCTCCGAGGATATGCAGCTTTTTCGTGTATTCCTTCAGCTTGTTCCGATATGCATCCAGCTTTTCCATGGATTTTTGAAGCATGGTTTTCCGTTTCCCGATCCCGTGAACAAACACGATCCCTTCTTCTTCACGGATCCGGCACAGCTGCTTTCTTAACCGCTTCAGAGTACGGATCGTGACCTGATCCTGATATACCGTCCGTATCCCGTACAGTTCTTCGCATTCTTCGGTAAAAGCGGCTATTTTTGCATACAATCGCGCCTGATTCTTTGTAACCGCTTTTTTCCAGACAAAGGTGTACTTGTTTGCTGCGGATTCGATCTTCGTTCCATCAATGAAGATGGTTTTCCCGGACAGCTCTCCAAGGGTATAAAAGAGTTCTGACATCTGCGCTAACAGTTCCTTTGAACAGCATGAAAAATGCAGCGAGATAAAGCGTGCCACCGTTGCATGATCGGGAGAAGGCATTCCTTCTAAAAGGTACATGAAGTTGATATCTCTTCGACATGCTTTTTCGATATCCCGACTGGAATAGATCCTGTTCATAGCTGCATAAAGAACGATCTTCATCATTTGAGCGGGTGATGCCTGATTTTTTCTGATTCTGTCATAGGTTTTATACAGTTCAGAAAGGTCCATTTCCTCCACGAAGGCGCTTACCAGGCGAACCGGATCATCCGATGGGATAGAGATTTCAAGATCGAACGGAATTTTTAGTTGATAACTGGATGAAAATGCGGTATAATCTCTTTGTATTTTGTTTAGTGGCATAAACAAAGTATACCATGAACGGCGGGCTTTTTGGAGCCCGGCGTTCTGTGTTAGGTATATTTTTGTGAGATCATCGCTTAGTGCGACAGCCCCTCGTTTTTGTCATCAAGCATTTTCACTTTGCCGAAGGCTGTGCAAAGCCTCCGTTCGGTACATGATTCTGCTTGAAATCATCCATAGAAGGAGTATTGCCATGATCGCAAGAGACATTTGTCAGCGTGTTCTGCAGGCTGCGGCTGCAACCGGAGGGGACTACGCCGAGATTTTTGCGGAAAACACGGTGAATCATTCGATCAACATGATTGCCGACAAGGTGGATTCCATCGAGGACCGTGTGATTGCCGGTGCGTCTGTCCGTGTTTATAAGGGACTCCGCAGTGTTATGGCTTCAACGGTGGATACCAGTGAGGCCGGCCTGATCGCCTGCGCTAAGCGGGCAGCAGAAGCACTTGGACAGGGGAAAGCGGAGATCGATATTCTCCTGAAAGAAAGACTGTTCGGAGATATTCACCCGGTTCAGATCATTCCTGCTTCTGCCTCCAACGCAGAAAAAGTCAATATCCTGAAGGAAGGGTATTTTGCTGCAAGGAATTATCACACATCGATTGTTCAGGTCAGCGGTACTTTGCTCGACATTGACCACCAGATTCTGATCGCCACTTCAGAAGGCCTGTACGCACAGGACCGCCAGATCCGCACCCGTATGATGATCAGTGCCATCGCAGAGAAAAACGGGGAAACGCAGACCGGCGGCTGCCGTCCCGGAAGACGGATGGGCCTTGAAATGTTCAACACCATTCTTCCGTAATCCGTGGGGGAGG
>JAZUFC010000316.1:0-17525 GCA_045640465.1 Lachnospiraceae bacterium
CAGCCAAAGGCGGCGGAATGGAGATTTATATGAAATCAATGAAGATCAGAAGACTGATTTATCTGGGGCTCTGGATCGCCTCGGTCGTGGGGATCTCACTTCGCGGCGGCCGGATCAGTTACGGCTTTTTCTGGTTTATGACGTTTCTTCCCGCAGCGGTGCTGTTATATCTTCTGGCGGTGTATCTCGCCTTTAAGGTATATCAGGAATCGATCGGGCGGGATCTGGTGGTGAACCGTTCACAGCCGTTTCTGTTCGTTCTCCGGAATGAATCCTTTTTTACATTCTCCTGCATCAAGGTAAATCTGCATTCAGAGTTTTCAACGATCACCGGTCAGGAGGACGGCGTACAGTACACCCTCCTTCCGCACACCGGGATCAGGAATGAAACAAATCTGGTCTGCAGATACAGGGGGGAATATGAAGTCGGTGTGGAAAGCATCGAGATCACGGACTATCTCAGGCTGTTCCGTTTCCGTTACCGGAATCCGGAAACTTTGAAGGTGTTCGTGAAGTCGCAGCTGATCGCACTGGAAAAACTGAAAAGCGTGGATCTGGATCTTTTATCCAGCATCGATGCGGCAGTGGATCAGTCGGACCCGGATATTCTGGTCCGTCGCTACGAGCCCGGTGACGATATCCGTTTCGTGGAATGGAAAGCTTCCGCAAGAAGCGGTGAACTGATGGTTCGGAAACGTACGGGTGAAACACAGCGCGGCGTCGGTATTCTGATGGGAACGGAGCGCACCGATAAGAAGGAAGCGGATTATCTGCCTCCTGAAAACAAGATGCTGGAAACAGCGCTGGCAGTCGCACGCTATTTTATCCTGAGCGGAACTCCCGTGGATCTGAGCGTACTGGGACCGAAGGGGATACGGCGGTTTACGTCAGAGCTTCCGGAACAGTTTCAGAGTTTCTACGACGGTGTCTCCGGGGTGAGCTTTTCCGATCTGTACCGTGAGAATGATTTCCTTCGCGAAGCTCAGCAGCAGCCGGCGCTTCTGAACAGCCGGATCGTATTCATGGTGCTTCGTCAGATCTCTCCGGAAGCACTGAGACTGGCGTCCCTTCTGAACGGAGGCAACATATCGGTGGTGATCTATCTGATCGGCGCCGATTCGGATGCTTCGCGTTTTGAGGCCGGACTTCCGCGGACAAAGAACGTCGTGATCCCTTCGGATGCTTCTCTTTCGGAGGTGCTGTGATGGTGCAGATCCTGTATGATCTTTTATATTGTATGCCTGTATCCGCACTGGCGGTTCTGTTCGGAGCAGGCAGTCTGAAGCTGTTTCCGCTTTCGTGGGAACCGTTTGTGTTTGTTTTCCTGATCTGTGCTTTTCTGGCCGTTTTTGCGGCAGTCGGCAGGAAATACAGGATCATTCTGGCGGTCGTCGTTCTTGTGGAGGCACTGGTGCTTTTTCTTGTGCTCGGAGGAGGCGCGGGACAGTCTGAATTCTTTGCCGATTACGGGAAACTTCTGTATGCGGTGCCGGTCTGCCTGCTGATCTTTTTGATCGAAAAGCTGGCCTGCCGTTATGTTTATGCGAAGATCGCCGTGCCGGTGCTGATCATCGGAATGCTGATCTTTATGCTTGTGGCAAAGCAGAAGCTCATGCGGGCGGTGCTTCCTGTCGCCATGTTTCTGGTACTCGAAAATGCCGCAGAGGCTGTGCAGCTGATCCGGCTGAAGCAGAAAAAGATCGGTCGGGAGTCATACGGCTATCTGGTCTTCCTGAGTCCGTTCCTGATGATGCTTCCGGTGTTCCTTGCATTTTACAAAGCGCCTGACAAGGCTTATGACTGGAATTTTGCCAAGCGCATTTATGCAGACTGTGTGACGGCTGTCGACCGGATCCATCTTTCCCTGTTTCAGGGCACCTCGGGCTCTTACGAGGAGGCTGAGGTAGGCTTTAACGAGGAGGCGTTTCTTTCCGGCAAGGTTACGGAAAATCCGCGGACGGTGATGGAGATCCATACGTCCGGACCGGAGCAGATATATTTGAAGGGAAAGGTGTTTGATACCTTTGACGGAAGAAAGTGGGATACGCTGGATACGGCTTCCCTGAATGATTCGATGCTGGATTATGTGGAGACCGTGGCTTCCGTGAAGCGGTACGCGCCGGGACTTGAAACGGATTTCATCCATACGGCTACCGTACAGATCGGATACCGTTATTTTAATTCGACGCATGTATTCCACATGCTGAAAAGCAATGTGTCCGCCAGAGATCTTTCGGGGATCGACTTTTCGTATAAGGGCGCCAATCTGATCGCAAGACGGCACATTTCCTACAGAAACGATTATTCCTTCCGCTATCTTGCGGTGAACCGCTCGAACCCGGAACTCGGAGAACTGCTGGCAGATCCCGGACCGCTTTCGGAGGATGAATGGAGAGCGGCGCTTTCCTCCCTCTCTTTATATACGGCAGAGGGTCTGACATATCAGGACTACTGTGCTTACCGGGAGCATATCAGGGAGGTATACTGTCAGCCGGTCACACTTTCGGAAAGAACTGCGGAGTATCTGGACATGCTGCTTGAAGGGGCGGAATCGGACTATGATAAGCTCCTCAGGATCGTGAGCTGGCTGAAAGCCATGAAATACACGGAATCACCGGGAAGTATGCCGGAGGATAAAGATACGCCGGAAGAGTTTCTGGATTATCTGCTGTTTGAAAATCCCAGAGGCTACTGCACGTATTTTGCTACTGCCTGTGTGCTTCTTTCAAGAGCATCGGGGATCCCGGCACGGCTGGTGCAGGGATACCGTGCGGAAACGGACAGAAAAGGCAATGCATTCATCCTCTCCGATATGGCTCATTCCTGGACGGAGGTCTATCTTGACGGGTTCGGCTGGCTGAATTTTGAAGCGACGCCGGGTTATGCCATTTCCTCCTCCTGGAAAACGGAGGCACAGGAACAGAGCGAAAAGGATGCGCTGATTTCCGACCTGAATCCCGATTTCATGGATCTGTGGGAAGAGGAACAGACAGAAAGCCTGCCGCTTCCCGTTCTTCCGGAGGAAGAGGAGGAAACGGGCCTTGCACCGGGCGTGAAGACCGCACTTCTTGCGGTGCTTTCTCTTGCGGGAGCGGTCCTTATGGTATTTCTTCTGGCGGTTCTGATCTCGGAGGGACGTTATCTTCGGGCGAAAAAGGAGGAGAGACTTCGTATCCTGTTTGCACGAAACATGACTCTTCTTTCCGGGTTATCGCTGCCTTTAAAGCCGGCCGAAACGCTTCTCGAATATGAAAAGCGGGTGAAGGGATGGCTGCAGGACGAAAAAACAAAGCGGCTTTTAAAGGGAAGCGCAGCGGAGCATACCTCCATGGAAGCGATCCTCTTTATCAGGCTGTATGAAAAATTCCTGTATCAGGACAGCAAGGTCACTTCCATGACGCTCAGAGACAGCGAGGCATCGAACAGAAAACTGAAGACGATCCTGAAACGGATCCGCGGATTCCGGTATCTGCCGGTATATTTCAGAAGTCTGATCAGTCCGGCTGTTTACGAAAAGTAAAAAGACTGCGGGGACAGTTTTTACAGGTACGAAAGTGCCGGAAAGCTGTCCCTTTTCTGATCGATTCGGTTGCCCGGACTTGACAGATATGGTATAATCAAAGCTGGTATGTCCTTTCCTTTTTTCATGAAAAGGTGTTTCATAAATATAAAGCTTCAGGAGTTGATTCGATGAGCAGAAAAGATAGATTAGGTATTGTGATCATAGTATTGTGTGCGGTTCTTGTGTTCATGGCAGGAGGTTATTTTGCTTCAGACCTTCTGATCACGCCGAAATACAGATCCTCGGCAGAAGTGTTTGTTCAGACCGCAGGCGACGTGGACAGCATGGCGGATCTGGTCACGGAAGAACTGAAGAAGGATACGCTGTACGAGCAGCTGGTGCAGACATTAAGGCTCTCTCTGGATGCAAAAAAGACAAAAAAGGAAGTGCGGATCAGCAGAGAAAACGGTTCAAAGACCGTACGGATCAGCGTGCTGGATAAATTCCCGCAGCGTGCGCAGGATATCGCGAACTCGCTTGCGGATATTGCGGTCTACGATATTTCGGGAAACATTCCGGATACGGATGTGCTCCTTGCCAAAACCGCTGTACAGTCTGCGGAACCCGACTGGCCGAATCCTTATATTTTTGCGGCCGGAGCGGGAATCGTCGGCGGACTTCTGGCATTTCTGGTCAGTCTGATCGCAGGACTTCTGAAAAAGAAGAAGCCTGCTTCACACGATAAAGAGGAAGAAAAGACAGACAGAAGCTATCGCGAAAGATTTGAAGCCGGTGAGGAACTTCCGGATGAAGAGCAGGAAGAGGAACCGGAGGAAGAGGTTCCCGTAAAGAAGCCTGCTGCCGGAAAGGAAAGCGGCAGAAAAGATGCGAAGTCCGATGCACAGAAGAAGGCTGCGGAAGAAGAGACTGCAAAGCAGAGCGAAGAGGACAGCCGGAAGCAGCCTGAAAAGGCAGCGGCAAAGACAAGAAAGCGCAGCACCGAGGATGATTACAGAGAACTTCTCGGACTGGATGACGGTTTTGAAGAGGAGGAGATCTTCGGAGAAGAGGAGGAGACGCTTCCGGAGGAAGAGAACATTCCTGCCGGGGAAGTGATCCAGGATGAGGAAGAGACTGTTCTTCCCGAAGAGGAGAATGTCTCCGAAGAAGAAAATGTCTCCGAAGAAGAAAAGGTTTCCGAAGAAGAGAAAGAGGATCTCTCCGAAGAAGATATCGATGATGAGCTGCCTGTACTGACAGAGCAGCCGGAAACAGACGAAGAGTACGAAGAAGAGCCGGCAGCCGAAGAAACAGAGGAAGAATCTGCGGAAACGGCAGCCGCAGAAGCAGATACGGATGAACCGGAGATCGAAACGATCGAGATCGGCGGTGACGAAGAACCTGAAAGGAACGAAGAGGAGTCCGGTGAGGACACCGTTCCCGAATTCATGGGCGTTCCGCTTCTGCGCACCATTTCAGGAAACGAGAAACCTGTCCTGTTTACTTCCGTAACGGGCGACAGTGCGCGTGCCGAGATCCTGAGCCGGATCGCGATAGAACATGCCGAGAGCGGAAAGCGCGTACTGCTGATCGATGCAGACTGGCGTTACGCGGAACTGACCGGCCTGATGCTTCAGGGCGGCTCGCATGCCGGTCTGATCGAATTGATCTCCGGCGCATGCGGACTGAAGGAAGCCCTCATCAGAACAGAGATCCGTTCGCTTCATTTCATCCCTGCAGGCTATGCGTCTCATGATATGACGAGGAGCTTTGCCGGACGTACGATGGAGAAGCTTCTGACGAGTGCGGCAGGCGCTTACGACGAAGTGATCATCGATGCGGCTCCCACGCTGGATGAGCCTGCGGCGCAGGTCCTTGCTTCCCGGGTGGAGGGTGTATATCTGACGCTCGGAACCGATCAGGTGACGGCAAGAGAACTTCAGAAGGCGATCGAGCTTCTGCAGGATGCAGGCGGAGAACTTCTCGGCATTATTCCCGCATAAGCATATCTGCTGAATGCCGGGAGGAATGTCCCGCGGTTTTGAACAGCCGCCGGTTTTTCGGGAAGGCGGATTACGGACATGAATTTATTGAATATGACTTTTTTACCGCAGATCGTGATGAACCGGATCGATTTCGGAGAAGTGGGAGAACTTCTCATCAAATCATTTCCGAAGATCCTTCTGCAGGGCTTTTTGTATACGATACCGCTGACGGTCATTTCCTTTTCACTGGCACTTGTCATTGCCGTTGTTACGGCGCTGGTTCAGTTTGCCAATATCAGGATCTTAAAGCAGATCGCGCGTTTCTATATCTGGGTGGTGCGCGGAACACCGCTTCTGATCCAGCTGTACGTGGTGTTTTTCGGACTGTCGCAGGTCGGGATCCTGATCGATCCTTTCCCCTGCGCGATCATCGTTTTTTCGCTGAATGAAGGCGCGTACAGCGCGGAGAGCATCCGCGGCGCACTGGAGTCGGTGCCGAAGGGACAGATCGAGGCAGGCTACTGCGTGGGGATGAATTATCTGCAGATCATGAGAAGGATCGTGCTGCCGCAGGCTTTCAAGACAGCCTTCCCCGCGCTTTCTAATTCCGTGATCGGTATGGTCAAGGATACGTCTCTTGCCGCAAACATCACCGTGGCGGAGATGTTCATGGCGACGCAGCGGATCGTGGCAAGAACATACGAGGCGCTGCCGCTGTATATCGAACTTGCCGTGATCTATCTTCTGTTCTGTACAGTCCTCACGAAGCTTCAGGCTTACTGTGAGAAGAAGCTGGATGTCACAAGACGGAATCTGCCGGAAACGAAGCCGCTTCGCAGAAGGTTATTGTAAGGGAGGAGAGCCATGCTGGAGATCAGAAACATATCCAAAGCTTTCGGCGATCTGACGGTCCTCGAAAACGTCTCTCTTTCCGTAAACAAAGGCGATGTTGTCGCGCTGATCGGCCCCTCCGGCGCGGGAAAAACGACGCTTCTTCGCTGCATGAACTTTCTGGAGAAGGCGGATTCGGGAACACTTCTGTTTGACGGGGAGACCTATGACCTGCACAGCGCGGGAAAAAAGGAGATCGCTTCTGTCAGAAAACGTACCGCTTTCGTGTTTCAGAGCTATAATCTGTTCCTGAACAAAACGGCCCTTCAGAACGTGACGGAGGGACTGGTGATCGCGCGGAAAACGGATAAGGCAAAGGCGAAGGAGATCGCCATGGATGCTCTGACGAAGGTAGGTCTTGCGGACCGGGCGGATTACTATCCGCATCAGCTTTCCGGCGGACAGCAGCAGCGTGTCGCGATTGCAAGAGCGCTGGCAACGGATCCGGAGATCATTTATTTTGACGAGCCGACATCTGCACTCGATCCGGAACTGACGCAGGAGGTGCTTTATGTCATGCGTCAGCTGGCAGACGAAGGGATGACCATGGTCGTGGTCACTCATGAAATGGGCTTTGCGAAAAATGCGGCCAGCCGCGTGATCTTTATGGAGAACGCGCATATTGTGGAAGAAGCTCCCGCACAGGAGTTTTTTACAGACCCGAAGAATGCGAGAAGCCGGGAATTTATCGCCGGACTTCTTCGGGAATAAATCATATAAACTTGTATCATCGGAGGTATTGCAATGAAGAGTTTATTACAGAAAACAGCTGCTGTCGTTATGGTCATCTGCATGCTTGCGGCATTCGCAGGCTGTACCGCGGAACAGCCGTCAGGCGACCGCCTTTCACGGATCAAAGCAAAAAAGGAGATCACCATTGCATGTGAGGGTACATGGGCACCCTGGAGCTTCCATGATGAAGATGACAATCTGGTCGGTTTCGACGTGGAAGTTGGCAAGGCCATTGCAGAAAAGCTGGGCGTGACCCCGAAATTCGCAGAGGGTGACTGGGATACCATCCTTGCCGGTATCGAGGCTGGCCGTTATGATCTGATGATCAACGGCGTGGATGTGACGGAAGACCGCCAGAAAAAGTACGACTTCTCCATTCCTTACGCATACAACCATACAGCGCTGATCGTCCGCACGGACAATGAAGAGATCAAAACATTTGAAGACCTGAAGGGCAAAGTGACCTGCAACTCCATCAATTCCACCTATATGCTGCTCGCTGAGGATTACGGCGCAGAGGTTCAGGGCGTGGAATCTCTGGAGGAAACGCTCAACATGGTACTGGCAGGCCGTGTGGATGCAACACTGAACTCCGAGGATTCCTTCGGTGATTACATGAAGGCACATCCGGAAGCGGAACTGAAAGTCGCTGCTTTGACGGAAGAAGCTCAGCTGGTAGCCATTCCCATGACCAAGGGTGAGGATTCCGATACGCTTCGCGAAGCCGTTGACAAGGCTGTCGAAGAACTCAGAAAAGAAGGAAAGCTTTCCGAGATCTCCGTGAAGTACTTCGGACGTGACATTACCAACGAATAATGACAGAAGAGCGTAATCAGCTTTACAATTTAGCCGGGATCTGGACAGTGACCGTCGAAGACGGAAGATCCTATGACATGAAGATCCCGGGCACGCTTGATGAGAGCAATATCGGACTTCGGGACGCACTGGATCCGGAAGATGTACGGCAGTACGAACCCGAACGCGAAAAGGATCCGCTGGAGGAGCTCCTTTCCGAGGAAGGTCTTCTTTTTGAAGAAGAGGAGCCGAAGGAGGAGGATGTGCGCATCCGCACGCGCTATACAAGAAAGTATGCGTATGAGGGACTTGCCAGGATCTCACGGACGGTCACATTTACGGAAAAGCCCGGAAAACGGCTGTTTCTGGAAGTGGAGCGCGCAAGAGAACTCAGACTGTTCATCGATGAGACGGAGATCGAATACTATCAGGCTCCCTCTCTGTCCACGCCGCATATTTTTGAAGTGACCGGATATCTGAACGGCACGCATGTGCTGACGATCGTATCCGATAACCGCTATGTGGGTTTCCCGCGCGAAGCGATCCTTGCGTCCAACGCGGCATCCGACCATACGCAGACCAACTGGAACGGTCTTTTGGGTTATGTGCGCCTTCGCGAAGAGGAGGAAAGCTTCGTGGACAGCGTTCTTGTGCTGCCCTCGGGCCGGACGGTCTCTCTGTATCTGGAGATCTCGTCAAAAGAAGCAAAGACCGGTACTCTCTGCATCACTTCCCCTGCACTGACGCAGATATATGAAGAGACCGTTTCTTTAAAGGCCGGTATCTCAGGCTTCCGGATCAATACACTGCCGCTTCTTTCTGATATCGAAAAGTGGGATGAGGAGAACGGAAGACTGTACGAACTGACAGCTTCCTTAAACGGAGCGGAAAAAACAGTGTCCTTCGGCGTCCGCGATTTTGAAGCGACGGAAAAGGGCACGATCACCTGCAATTACCGGAATGTATTCCTGCGCGGCGAATCCGATTTTGCCGTATATCCGGAGACCGGTTATGCGCCGACGGATGTTCCATCATGGAGAGAGATCCTGAGAGCGTATCAGGAATACGGTGTGAATTTTGTGCGTTTTGCTTCTCATGTGCCGCCGGAAGCTGCGTTTTGCGCAGCGGATGAGCTTGGCATGTTTCTGATGGCGGAACTTTCACAGGAGGGAGACCGGAATGCCTTTTCGAGAGAAGAGGCTTCGGACTATTACCGGCTGGAACTCTCAAGGGTGCTCCGCACGCTCGGAAACCACCCTTCCTTTGTGATGCTTTCTTTCGGAACGGGTCTCCGGATCACTTCCGGCGGGGCCGAAACGGCGTCTGAACTTCTGAAGCTTGCCAGGACCATGGATCCCACCAGACTGTACAGTCTGTCTTCGGATCTGTCTGTATCTTCGGATGCACAGAGCAGACTGCAGGATACGGGCGACTTCATCATGGCGTCCGGCATTCTCGGGAAACCGCTTCGGAATATTGTCAATCAGCCGTATCTGAATACGGAAGCGCAGTACCGTTCCGCAGTCAAGATGGCACGGGGAGAGGGACATTATTCTTCCGTCAATCCCCTGACGCCGATGATCTCTTTTGAGGCAGGCCAGTATCTGATGCTTCCCGATCTTCGCGAGATCGATCTGTTCTCAGGCTTTCTGCAGCCGGATAACATGATCTGCATGCGTGAGGATGCAAAGGAGGCGGGACTTCTTCCGAACTGGAACCGTGTGCTTTCCGCAGGCGGAGAGCTTGCGCTTCAGTCTTTCCGTCTGGAGGCGGAAAATGCTTTCCGGACAGCCGCGCTTTCCGGCGCGGTGCTTCGCGGACTGAAGGATTATCCCGGAAAAGGCGGCGGCTTCTACGGCATGATGAATACACATCTGCAGAAGAAACCGTTCCCGTTTGCGGATCCGAAGCGCTTCAGCGCATTTTTCGGACCGGTGCTTCTGATGGCTTCCTATGACCGGTATACCTATGAAGCCGGGGAAACGTTCCGCGCTGCGGTCAGTGTTTTTCATTACGGACGCGAAAATCTCAATATGCAGGTGACGTGTACGCTCACCTGCAGAGAGACAAGTTTTACGGAGACCTTTGAAGAGAAAAGAGTCCGCACAGGCGGGATCACGGAGATCGGTGAATTTGAGACCGTTCTTCCGGAACCGGGAGAATATCTGCTGACGCTGAAATGCGGCAGGCTTGCGAACACGTATCCGGTCTATGTATATCCGGCAGCGATCCCCATCTGTCCCGAGTCTGTCTATGAAGCAGACTGTCTTGATGAGAAAGTACTTCAGGTCCTTTCCGGGGGAAAGACCGTTTTCCTGACACCGCCCTCCGATCCGGAATATCTGCCCGAGTCGGTTCCCGCAGGTTTTTCCGGCGCGGCTTTCTTTGAAAAGGATCAGAATGAAGGACGGGAAACGTCCGGCATGATGATCGATACGGCGCATCCGCTGTTTGAAAACTTTCCGACAAAGGAGTATCCGACGCTTCAGTGGCATGATATCGCACTTTCAAGAGCGGTCATTCTGCCCAGAAGAATGAAGACTGTTATCTCGGAAACGGACGCGCCTGATCAGAACAGGTGTCTTGCCAGACTGTTTGAATTCCGTCTCGGCGGCGGAAATGTACTGTTTTCTTCTCTGGGACTGAAGGAAAAGCTGGGAAGGCCTGAGGTAAGAGCACTTCTGAACTGCATCTATGCGTATCTGGAGTCCTATGATTTTTCGCCCGTGCAGGAGATGAAGATCGACGAAGTAAGAAGATTATTAAAGGAGAGCCCAGTTGACACCGTCGGAGATTGAACGGGAGGAGCAGAAAAGCAGGCTGCGGGAATGGACGGAACAGAGTGAGAGCCTGTACCGGAACCCGGCCTACGTCCGGAAGGAGAAGGAAAAACATCTGGACAGTCTGAGAAGCCGTCTGGTGGTCTTCTGCCTGTTTTTTACCTTTGCGGCAGCGCTGTTCCTTTACTTTAACAATTATACATATACGACCTATTCGGTGGACAGGGAAATGAATCTGGGATCTATCCCGGATGCCGGCGTTTACGCATACAAAGACGGCGTGCTTCTGTTCGGTGCGGATTCCGTGACTTATGTGAAAGATACCGATGTGGTCTGGACGCAGAGCATCCTTCTGAGAGATCCTGTCGTGGCCATGGAAGGCGGCTATTTTGCGTTCTACGACAGAGACGCCTATCAGGCTTATATCTGCAGCGAGGAAGGCATCTTAAGCATCGTGAAGGTCTCGCGGAAGATCTGCGGCATTGATATTTCGGATACCGGGATCGCCGCTGTTTACACACGATCTTCCGATGCGGCATATATCTCCTTCTTCGACCGCTACGGAAACCGCTCCTTTTCGGATACCAAAGGAAACCGGATGTCGGTGGAACTGAAGCTCATGGTTGATGTGACCGGCATGCCGCTTCGCATCGCGCTGTCTCCGGACGGAACCAGACTTCTGGTGATCCTTTATTCGATCTCCAACGGCATCGGCGAAAGCAGACTTCTTCTGTATGATTTTGAAAACGGGAAAGAGAGCGATTCCTACATCATTGCCCGCTGTGAGGATCTGTATGATACGGACACCTTTCTGATCGACTGTAATTTTACGGACAGCAGCCATGCACTTGCGGTGGGGGACAATGAACTTCTGTTTCTGGAGATCCAGGAGAAAAACAAGGTCGTCAGAAAGACGGTCCCGTTTGAAAATAATGTCCTTTCCGTATTTTTCCTGCCGGGCCGCTTCGGATTCATCGAAGAGCGTAAAGACGGCGCCGGCTGTGTGATCTATGACGGGAACGGAAGCGAGGAAGCATCTTTTGCATGTCCGGAAAAGTATGATAATATAGCATTATCGGACAGATATCTGTGCTTTACGAATCGTGAGGATCTGATATACTATAATCTGTCAGGCAGAAAAAGATACGAAGGCACTCTCGTGGAAAAGCCGGATTCCTGCGCGGTCCTGCCGGGCGGAAGTCTTGCGCTGACAATGGGAAACACGCTGCAGGTGATCACCCTGCACTGATCGGAATGTCATCCGGTAAACTGCCGGTCATGATAGACGGATCCTCAGGATCCTTTTATGAATATCCGGGAGTCATTGACTTCTGAAAAAACTCAAATCAAGGAGAATAGCAATGAAGAACATTGAGACAATGTCAGTGAATGCGATACGTGTGCTTTCCGCAGACGCGATCCAGAAGGCGAATTCCGGCCATCCCGGACTTCCGTTGGGTTCTGCTGCAGCCGCATACGAACTGTGGGCACATCACATGAATCATAACCCGGCTGACCCTAAGTGGGAAAACAGAGACCGTTTCATCCTTTCGGGCGGTCACGGCTCCATGCTTTTATACTCTCTTCTGCATCTCTTCGGATACGAAGGAATGACTCTGGAAGAGCTTCAGAATTTCAGACAGTTCGGTTCCCGTACACCGGGTCATCCGGAATTCGGCCACACGATCGGCGTCGAAGCTTCTACCGGCCCTCTTGGCGCAGGTATGGGTATGGCAGTCGGTATGGCTATGGCGGAAGCACATCTTGCCGCAACCTTTAACAAGGAAGGTTATCCGGTCGTAGATCATTATACCTTCGCTCTCGGCGGCGACGGCTGCATGATGGAAGGTATTTCTTCGGAAGCATTCTCTCTGGCAGGCACGCTCGGACTCGGCAAGCTGATCATCCTCTATGATTCCAACAAGATCACGATCGAAGGCTCCACCGACATCGCGTTCACGGAGAACGTGCAGAAGCGTATGGAAGCTTTCGGATTCCAGCTTCTTGAAGTGGAAGACGGAAACGATCTTGCGGCACTCGGCAAGGCGATCGAGGATGCAAAGGCGGATACGACCCGTCCTTCCTTCATTACCGTTCATACACAGATCGGTTACGGCTGCCCTGCAAAGATGGGCAAATCTTCCGCACACGGCGAGCCGCTCGGCGTTGACAATGTTGCTGCCATGAAGGAATTCCTGGAATGGCCGTCACAGGATCCGTTCTATGTACCGGACGAAGTATATGCAAACTATAAGGAGCTCGCAAAGCAGGGCGCAGCTGCAGAAGAAAAGTGGAATGCGCTGTTTGCTTCCTACTGTGAAGCTTATCCGGACATGAAGGCCCTCTGGGATACCTATCATGACCGTAAAAACATCGGCAAGGCTCTTGATAACGATGAATTCTGGACGATCCCCGAAAAGGACGAAGCGACCAGAAATCTTTCCGGCGCGGCGATCAACCGTGCGAAGGAAGTCCTTCCGCAGCTCTTCGGCGGCGCAGCGGATCTGGCTCCCTCTACCAAGACCAATATGAAGGATGCAGGAGACTTCTCCAGGGAGAATTATGCGGGACGCAACCTCCACTTCGGTATCCGTGAGTTTGCAATGACCGCGATCGGAAACGGCCTGGCACTGCACGGCGGCGTGATCCCCTACATTTCCACCTTCTTCGTATTCTCCGATTATACAAAGCCCATGGCTCGTCTGTCCTCTCTGATGGGTCTGCCGCTTACCTATGTGTTCACACATGACTCCATCGGCGTCGGTGAAGACGGCCCGACTCATGAGCCGATCGAACAGGCAGCTATGTTCCGTGCACTTCCGAACTTCCATCTGTGGCGTCCGGCAGATGCCATGGAGACGAACGTTGCATGGTATGCAGCACTGACTTCCGAAAAGACGCCTACCGCACTGGCGCTTACCCGTCAGAATCTGCCTCAGCTTGCAGGCTCCTCAAAGGAAGCTTTCAAGGGCGGCTATGTGCTTCAGGATTCCGAAAAGGAAACTCCCGATGCGATCATCATTGCGACCGGTTCCGAAGTCTCTCTGGCAGTCAAGGCAAAGGAAGAGCTTCTGAAGGACGGCATCGATGTCCGCGTTGTATCCATGCCGTGTATGGATGTGTTCGAAGAGCAGGATGAAGCTTACAAGGAAAGCGTTCTTCCGAAGAGCATCAGAAAGCGTGTCGGCGTGGAAGCCCTGATCGGCTTCGGCTGGGAGCGTTACATCGGCCTCGACGGCAAGTTCATCGGCATGAATTCCTTCGGCGCATCCGCACCGTATTCCAAGTTGTTCCCGTATTTCGGCATCACGGCGGAAAATGTGGTTGCAGCCGTTAAGGAAATGTTTTAAGATAAGAAAAGAAAAATCATGCAGGCACCGCCGCCCGGCATAAAGGCGGCGGAATGCCCGCTTTGACATGATTTCATATTGAGGAGGAGAAAAACATGTTAGTAAATGCTGCTGAGATGCTCAAAAAGGCAAAAGCAGGCCACTATGCAGTAGGTCAGTTCAATATCAACAATCTGGAGTGGACGAAGGCGATCCTTCAGACCGCTCAGGAATGCAACAGCCCGGTCATCCTCGGTGTATCCGAAGGTGCCGGCAAATATATGTGCGGCTTTAAGACCGTTGCAGCCATGGTCAAGGCTATGGACGAGGAACTCGGCATCACCGTTCCCGTAGCTCTTCATTTAGACCACGGCACATACGAAGGCTGCTACAAGTGTCTGGATGCAGGCTTCACCAGCATCATGTTTGACGGTTCTCATTTCCCGATCGACGAGAACATCGCAAAGACCACCGAGCTTGTTGAAAAGTCTCATTCCATGGGCGTTTCCATCGAAGCTGAAGTCGGCGCTATCGGCGGCGAAGAAGACGGCGTTATCGGCATGGGCGAGTGCGCAGATCCTGCAGAATGCAAGCAGATCGCAGATCTCGGCGTTGATTTCCTGGCAGCAGGTATCGGCAACATCCACGGCGTATATCCGGAAAACTGGGCAGGACTTCAGTTTGACGTTCTGGCAGCAGTGGAAGAAGCTGTCGGCGAAGGCATGCCTCTCGTTCTTCACGGCGGCACCGGTATTCCGGATGACATGATCAAGAAAGCGATCTCTTTAGGTGTTGCAAAGATCAACGTCAATACCGAATGCCAGCTCGTATTTGCGGCAGCGACCCGTGGATACATCGAAGCAGGCAAGGACCTCGTTGGCAAGGGCTTTGACCCCCGTAAGGTTCTGGCTCCCGGCTTTGAAGCGATCAAGGCAAAGGTTAAGGAAAAGATGGAACTCTTCGGATCCGTTGACAGAGCCTGAGTTTTTGACATTCCCGGAACGGGACGGCTCAAACAATGATGATAAGAGGAGAAAAACACATGAAAAAACTGACGATTCTGCTTCTTTCGCTCCTGCTGGTATTCGGAATTTTCTCCGTTACCGCCGGCGCGGAAGCAATGGAAGAACCCTCTGATTTCGGACTTGTTTACGAAGATGACACCTTCGCTTTCTATGTGGAAGATTTCAGAGAAACAGACATCTACTATCAGATCGACTTCTGCGCGGAAAACTATACGGACAGCGAGCTGATGCTCGATCTGGACAGTTTTGCCGTAAACGGCTTTGCTGTTTCCGGCCAGACGCTGATCTGCAAGGTCCCCGCAGAAGGAGAGAAAAGTGATACCATGTATCTGGAGAAGAAGACCTTTGATGCGCTCGGCGTGACTCCCGAATGGGTCGAGATTGCTCTGGAGGTGACTGACTACGATACATACAGTACGCTGTACATCACGGAGCCCTTCGAGATCGTTCTCAATGGGGACGCGGAAGAATACGTTTTCGATCCGGAAACCGATCCCGTCTATTCAGACGACTATCTGGAGCTGTATCTGTTAGGCTATGAAGAGCCGGAAAGCGCATACAGCGATGACACGCTCACCATCTGGTTCTATGCGGAAGCACAGGAGGATATTACACTGAGCTGTGACTATCTGACTCTGGACGATTATCTCACAGGAAACGAATATTACGATACACTCAAGCTCTCTCCCGATTATCCCTCCTTCTTCTATGTCGAGATTTACAATTATGTGATCAGCGATCTCTGCCTTGAGACGATCAGCGGTATCGAGTTCGCTTACAGCATTTATGATCAGTCCGGCGAATATATTTACTCCTGCGAACTGCTTGCGGAGACCGGCGAGATCAGCGCTGATTTTGAAGAGCCCTATGCGGTTGGCGGCGCTGTCGAAGAAGAGGACGAAGAGGACGATGAGGAAGCGGAAGACGAAGAGCCCGAAACCATCGACGAATATCTGATCAGCCTGATTCTCAGCGATGATTTCGACTATTCCGATATGGAGAAGGAAGACGGCGCTATCGACTGGAACGCTTTCAAGGATTATGTTCTGGACGTTGTGATCGATCAGTTCGGCGATGAGGAGATCGAAGCGGTCAAAGAGGAGCTTGATGATTCCTTCGACGTAGAGTCTTTTGAGGAATTAGGTGATCTGACCTGGGAAGATTACATCATGCTGCTTGAGTTTGCGCAGGCATTCGAGGACGGCGAAGATATCTTCGGCGAAGACGAAAAGGAAGTTGAGGAGATCTGCGGTGAGACTGAGCTTTACGAAGACGAATTCATCAAGGTCCTGATGAGAAACATCACGCTCGAGACCGAATATGACGAGACTACTCTGTATGCAAGGGTGGAGATCGACAACAACTATGAAAATTACATGTATGTGGACATGGAATCCTTCTGCATCAACGGCTGGCTGGTCGGCGAGGGTGAATACCCGGAGATCCCCGCAGGCAAGAAGACGGTCGTCAAGGTCGCTGTTAGCGCAGATGCCCTCGCGCTCGTCGGCGTGGAGGAAGTCGGTTCCTTTACATTCGTGATCGACGCAGTGGATGAGAACTGGGATATCCGGATCGAAACCGGTGAGATCGGTGTCGTGGGGGAAGACTGGGAAGATCCGGAAGCTGCGGAGATCTTCGATCTGGAGACGATCTATGAGGAAGACGGCGTTGCGATTTACTTCGCGGGCCTTTACGAATATGATGACTACTGGTATGACGATGCGGATCAGCTGGTGTTCGTTTATGAAAACAACAGCGAAGAAGACATCCAGATCAGCGGCGATCTGTTTTATGTAAACGGTGAGGAGGAGTATTCAGACCTTCCGTATTGTCTGCTGATCCCCGCAGGAAAGAAGACTGTGGTCAATCAGGTCATCGATTATGATTATTACGATGATCCCGTCGAGACCGTCGAGCTTTCCTTCTATGTGGAATCTCCCGACTGGAATTTCGACGCGTTTTCTTCCGATCTGTTCATGATCGAATTTGAAGAGTAAGACACAAAAAAAGGAACGCTGTTCCGTATAAAAGCACGAAGGACGCAGGCAAAAAACCCGCGTCCTTTGCGTTTCGGAAGCTTTTTGCATTTCTGCCGGAAGGATACGGAGAAAGGTATACTGATGAAGGAAAAAAAAGAGTATTATGATGGCCTTACGGTAAATACAAGGCCGGGCACATCAGCGTATCAGAAATCGAGAGTCATGCTGATCCTGCATCCGGCAGACAAGGCCCGATATCAGGAGATCATCACAGAGGATCTTTTGCAGCAGTCGGACTGTGCGGTCTATTCACTTGATATCGAAACAGAACGCATGATGGAGGACGGAAGGATCCCTTTAGGGGAGCTTATTGAAGATATCCGCGAAATACAGATCGTGACAGTCGTGATCACGCGGAGATTTTTGCTGGACAGTTCATTTGCGAAGGACGTCATCATACCGGATGCGGTGAAAAATCATATATGCATTCTTCCGGTCATGGTCGAG
>JAZUFC010000317.1:0-3783 GCA_045640465.1 Lachnospiraceae bacterium
GAAGCAGGCAGTACAGCCAAAGCACTGTATCATGAGGATTGTCCCACAAAGGCAGAAGCTGGACGTCTCTGGGGAGAGTTACAAACCCTTTGTAAATCTTGTTCATGTTTTTTCCACCTCGTATCCTTACCGTTCAGGCTGTTCTTTCTTTCCGTGGTTTCCTGTCGCGATATGCGTCTTCAGCATGGCCAGAACAGAAGGACGGGCTTCTTCGATGATCTTCGCTTTTGCTTTCTCCTGAATAGCGGGAAGCAGCAATTTTTCACGAACACTATCGACCAATCCGGACAGCAGCTGAGAAATGGATTTCTTTGCCTTTCCGAGCCATGAACGAACAACGGTCTGTTCAGATGCCTTCAGTCCGGCATCAGGACGTCCGCTGGCATCGATCAGCTTGTCAATGGCACCGAGACTCTGTTTCCTCACTTCGCCGTTCATGGTTGCCGTAACCACAGTAACGGCTTTTCCGTACGTGATATCGGTCATATCCGTCAGAAGCGTATCCACATCTTCCAGCTTGAGTTCTTTTTCCGCCAGTTCCGCGTCCAACTGTGCGATCTGTTCATCCTTTTCATCCAGTTCGTTGCGCGTTTCCGACAGTTCCGACATGACATTCCTCAGTTCCATTTCCGTTTCTTCAGCCTCGTGGGACATCATTTCGTTCTCATGGCTCAGATCCGTAATCTGATCATTCAGACCGGCAATCTGTTTTTCCTGAGCTTCGATAATAAGATTCTGATTCTCGATTTTCTCATACTGCTGGCTGATGATGTACTCCATCTTTTTCATATGATCTCTGCCGCCGTATTTCACTTCTTCCTCGATATCCAGCCCGTGTCTCTTCGCGATATCGATCAACAATAGCCGGCTCATGGCATCGAAAGTGATCTTGCGATTGTTTAAGCGCCCCTGTGGTTCAGTCGGGGCCGGGAGTTGGATTCCCAGGGCTTCCAAAGCTTTTTCCTGCTTCGGTTCAGTTTCTCCATATTTGTTGACATAATCGAAGCAGTGCCGTTCCTGAATGTGTACGGTGGTCTCATCCATATGCAGAGCCCAGTCAAGAATGTGGATATTCGATCCGTAACGTTTCCGGATCTCTTCCAGAAATTCTTCCACGATAGCCATCAACTGTTCTCCGGTGGCACCGTTTCCTTCACGTCCGAACTGATAAATCGATTCTTCCGGACAGGAACGTTTATCATGGCGGATCTCTTCCGTCGTCCGATTGCGATTCTTATGCCGGGTCTTTTCGTTTCTGGCATTCTGCCCCGCGACATATTTGGCATATTGCTGTTCATAGAAGATCCGTTCAGCTTCCTCAAAAGAAATGACAGTTCCGTCGTCGCACTCGAACACGCTTTTTTCTCCGGTTCGTTTTCCGTTGATCCAGTCCCAGTAGACATTGAGTGCGGTCTTTTCCGCGTGAATGTGTTCCGCATGGGTCACATCGAAGTTACGGTCATTGTGTTTGGTGGTATAGACACCGTTCTTTCCGGCACGACCGTTGTGCCTGGTGGCTCTTACTTTACTCATAGGTTACATTTTCCTCCATTATTAAAGTGATTTTGTTTTTGTGTGAGGGAGCGAAGCGACCAAATGTTCTGAGCACCGCGACAGATACTACCCGCTACGAAATGACGCACCCTCCGGGCCACTTCGTTTGCATCATTTCAGCGGGCCAAGGGGCGCTGCCCTTTGGAATCCCGGCAGGCGCTGACGCCCTGCATCCGTCCCAGAGGGCTTGCCACCCTCTGGACACCCAGGCAGCGCAGAAAAGCCAGCCCCGAAACATGGGTCTGGCTTTTCTGCTTGGTGGGCTGATGCTGATTTGGTGCAAACTGATGTCACCTGCGGGTGACTGCGCATCAGCATTGAAAGTTTTGGTGCGGGCTTGGTATCAGAAGAGCATCAATATCAATCAAAAAAACTGAGTGACTCATTGAGTTCTTCTGTGCTAGGCTCGTAGTTTTCGGCAGGCTCTTCCTGTATTTCCACCCGCCCCAAAGCATTCATGAGTCCGTTCAGGTAGATTGCCGACACGGACAGTTCCTCGCGGATAATCGCGCGGATCTGTTCACGTTCGTCGGCAGTAAACGCATGTTTGACAGTGGGACCGTCGCAATACGCGTTAATCGCCAGTGCAATCGCTTTGCCGTAGCTCATGTGTTGCTCCTGACACAGCCGTTTCAGATGCTCATATGCTTTTACTTCAGCCGGATTATTTTCATAAAACCGAAATGATGTGCTCAGCAGCATGTTGCTCATCTGCTTTTCGCCTCGCTATTCAGTTTCCTTTCAGCCACATATTCATACCCCTTTGCAGTCGCGTGAATATCATGGTTGATCTTCACCCGGTTCATATCGAAATGCCCGAAGTGTTCCAGAAGGCATCCGCCACCGCCAACGACCCACAGACGCATGATGTTCGGATCATATTCATGCTCTTTCAGGGTGTCCATGACTTTGACGACATACGCTTCAGTCACGCCGCTGACAACCTCGATATATTCCGGAGATACACCTTCAGCGGTTCCGGTACGCATGATCTGCTCGGTGATAAAATCCTGTCCCTCGTTACCGAAACGGGCCAGCAGTGCTTCATGGGCTTCTTTCAGGCACTCATGGGTACCGAGCTTTTCCGTGAAGAAACGTCCTTCGACAGGCTTCCTGTCATTGATGATCATGACATTCATCGTTCCGTTGCCAATGTCACAGAGCATATTCGATCCGGTAAACTTTTTGATCTCCGGCAGAATGGCGGAGAATCCCTGCGGGTACACATCGGCTCCGACAATATCGACCGAATAGTCGATTCCACGCCAGGTGTACTCCACATGCTCGTTCTGCAGCAGATATTTCCGGAACGCCTCACGCTGGGAAACGACCCAGTTCAGAGGGAGGCCGGCGGCAATATGAACTTTCGCGCTCGTAAGCTTGTTGTACCACAGTTCCTGCGCGATCCCGGCCAGCGTCAGGATGTAATGATCCTCGTTGCTGACCTTGTCGAGCGTGAACACACGATGGCCGCTGCCGATGGTGTAGTACTTGCCGTTATAGACAAGCAGATCGTTGGTGTTGACCGGTTCCACATCATGGGCATCTACACTTGCGGGGAAGATCCCGTTCGCGGTCTTGATGTTGCCATATCCGTGGTCCAGTCCGATGATTTTGATACCGTTGTTGAGTTCTTTCATATAAGAGATTCCTTTCTGCGCGTTTCGCGCCAATAAAATAAGCAGGCTGTATTTCACAACCTGCTGTCGTTGAAGTTTTTGATCCGGCCGGAATCATGCCTTCGCCACCATTATACGTACGGTTTGGCGAGGTGCCTCGGATATTGACATAATTGCACCGATATTTCTGATACAGGGTTTTTCTGTGCATTTTTGCACAGTGTTCGCCTTGACAGGTGAAAACGGGACAGATATAATTCAATCAATGACAGTATGTCAATGATAGAATCCAAAGGAGGAAAATAACATGCAACACAAAGATCCTCAACTGATGGAGAAGATCAAAATATATGCCATGAACTATTACCGGGTGCATAACAGCATGCCGTCTATCCGCACGATTGCGGAAGGCGTCGGTATGAACCGCGGTTCTGTTCAGAAGTATCTGGTAGAAATGGAACAGAAAGGTATGATCGAATATGACGGTCGGATCCGCCATATTAGCGGATCCAGCGCCCGTACCGAAAGCAAGGAAACTTATAACGCGGGAATCCTCGGTTCCATCGCCTGCGGCATTCCGGAAGATATCGAGGAATATGTGGAAGAATAT
>JAZUFC010000318.1:0-10010 GCA_045640465.1 Lachnospiraceae bacterium
TGCGTGCTGCCGGTCAGTTTTTTGACATAGGACGTGAAACGCCCGACGTTCGAATCATCAAGCGCGGCTTCGATCTCATCCAGAAGACAGAACGGAGAAGGTTTGAGATTCTGTATTGCAAAAATCAGTGCGATCGCGGAAAGTGCCTTCTCACCGCCCGAAAGCTGCATCATGTTCTGAAGTTTTTTCCCGGGTGGCTGTGAAACGATGGAGATCTCAGCATCAATGATATCTCTGCCTTCCTCCAGAAGGATGCTGCCCTGACCGCCGCCGAAGAGTTCCTTGAAGACCTTGTCATATTCTGTTTTGATCTCTTCAAGCTTCTCTTTAAACTGCGTACGCATGCCTTCATCCAGATCGGAAACGATCTGTGTCAGGCTCTTTTCCGCAGCTTCCAGGTCTTCATACTGACCTTTCAGAAACTCATATCTCTCCGAAACCGAAGCATATTCTTCGATCGCGTTGATATTGATGTTTCCGAGCGCTCTGATCGATGATTTCAGTTCAGATGCATGACGTCTGACGGAAGAATCGGACATGCCGTCCAGTTCATCCGATCTCATGGTCTCCGCTTCGGAAGGGGTCATGCCGTATTCTGTCCAAAGATATTCCGTCTGCTGATCCAGCTTCTCATTCAGCTTTTCCTTCTGCGACTGGAGTCTGATGATCTCACGGTTCAGATCATTGATCGTACCGTTCAGTTCATCTCTCTTTTCAAAGAACGCCTGCTGACTCTGTGTCTCTTTTTCCTTTTCGGCTTCACGGTCTTTTAGTTTTTCTTCGAAAGCCGAATAACGAAGTCCCTCATCTTCGATCTGCTTTTTCAGTTCTTCGATCTCCTCCTTCTTTTCGAGGATCTCTTCTTCGGAAGAACGGATATCGGAAAGAAGTTCATCTTTTTCGTCTGAAAGCTGGTTGATCTCGCGGTTCAGTCTGCCGGTGTCCTCGGAAAGGAAGCTCATCCGGTTTGCAAGTGCCGAGATCTTCAGCTGCAGTGAGCCTGTTTCCTGCTGAAGTGCCTCAAGCTTTTTCTCCTCATCCGAAAGAAGACGGTTCAGGCCTTCGGAATCATCCTCTGAATCCTGTCTGTTCTTTTCCAGTGCTTCAACGGTAAGGCGGATCGTTTCCTTCTCGACCGAAGCTTCTTCCTTTTCTTCTTCGATCTCCTTTATACGGCTCTTTGCTTCCGAAATACGCACGGAAAGCATCGTCTTATTGCGGAGTACGCCGTCAAGCTGTGCCTTCTTTTCGATGCAGAGCGTGGAAACTGCCTGCAGTTCCTCTTTAGCGTCATCCAGTTCCACGGAAGTGCTGAGAAGCAGCTGACGTTTCTGATTCATTTCTCTGGAAAGTTCATTCTGTGTTCTGTCCAGATCCTCATACTGTTCTTTAAGCGCATTCAGTTCATCGTTGCGGCTCAGTACATTATTGCTGTTTTTATAGGCACCGCCGGTAATGGAACCGCCGGTCGAAAGGAGTTCTCCCTCCAGCGTAACGATACGCATGGAATAATGATATTTTCTTGCGGTTTTCAGCGCATTATCCATGCAGTCCATCACAAGAAAACGGTCCAGCAGATAAGAGACTGCCTTACTGTACTTCGGATCGGTCCTGACAAGCGTATCCGCAGTACCGATCACACCTTTTTCGGATAAGACCGAACGGTCCTGAAGCCCGCCGCCCGGCCGGATCGCATCAAGCGGAAGGAAAGTCGCACGACCGGCCTTCTGTTCTTTCAAAAGGTCGATCAGTTCTCTTGCATCCTGTTCCGTTTCGACGACAATATTCTGGTAATTTCCGCCGAGTGCGGTCTCCACCGCGGTCTGGTATTTCCTGTCAACCGTTATCAGATCCGTAATGACGCCGGCTATACCGCGCCTGTTCTTTTTCTCGTCCATGACGCGTTTGACGGCGGAATTGAAGCCTTCATAACGTTCTGCCATGTTTTTCAGCATATCATAACGGCTCTTTGTGATCTGATAGCGCTGCGATGCCGTATTCTTTTTATCTTCCGTGTTCTTTAACGTGGCCTCTTCTTCCTTATACTCCGCGGTCAGCTTTTCGACTGCTTCGTTCTTCAGGAACAGTTCTTCAGAGGCTTTTCTGATCTCTTCACGGAGCGTCTGTTCCTTTTCCGCGTTTTCGGAATCCTGTCCGTTCAGTTCAAGAAGTGTCTCCTCCTGTTCGCGGATCCTGAGATCGGACTGTGAGATCACCGTCTCAAGAGTCTGAAGACGGGCATTGACCTCCGATTTTTCATTCAGGAGGCTGATCATCCGACCGTGGGATTCGTCCATGTTTTTGCGGTAAAGAGATACCTGTACTTCTGCTTTGTTCTGCGCAGTCTTCTTTTCCTGAAAGAGCATGTTCAGAGAATCCATTTCCGAACTCTGATCTTCGATCTCTTTCTGTTCGGAAAGAAGCATCTCATCACGCTGCACTTTTTCTTTATCGATCGTTTCGATACGCTCACGGTACAGTTTGGCGGTATTTCCGGACGAACGGATCTGTTCTTCGATCACACCGATCCTGGCTTCCAGCGTACTTCTTTCAGAGCCGGCCTGTGCAGCGCTTTCACGAATATCCGCGATCTCTTCTTCCAGTTCACGGATCAGCTGCGCGGCTTCGTCATACTTTTCGCGAAGCATTCTGTCATCGTCCTGAGAGTGAGACAGCGAAAGCTGTGCATGAAAAAGCGCCTCCTCATTGGCGGAAAGCTGAGTTTTTAAAGACTCCTGATCGATCAGAGAGGCGTTGATATCATAGACCTTCAGTTCATCACGAAGACGGAGGTACTCCTTAGCTGTCTCGCTCTGTCTCTTTAAAGGACCGACCTGTCTTTCCAGTTCACTCAGGATGTCTGTGATCCGGAGCATATTGGCATGTTCGCTCTCGAGTTTCTTTAAAGCCTGTGCCTTCCGTTTTTTGAACTTGACGATACCCGCGGCTTCATCGAAAAGCTCCCGTCTTTCTTCGGGCTTTCCGGAAAGGATCCTGTCGATCTGGCCCTGACCGATAATGGAATAGCCTTCCATTCCGATGCCGGTATCATAAAACAGCTCCTGAATATCTTTCAGTCTGCAGAGTTCTCCGTTCAGAATATATTCGGATTCACCGGAACGGTAGACCTTTCTTGCTACAACGATCTCGTCACAGTCCATGGAAAGTGCTCTGTCGCTGTTGTCAAGCGTGATCGCCACCGATGCGAAAGACTGGGGTTTCCGAAGCTGTGTGCCGGCAAAGATCACGTCCTGCATGCTGCTTCCGCGAAGCTGCTTTGCGCTCTGTTCGCCGAATACCCAGCGGACCGCATCGGCAACATTGGATTTGCCGGATCCGTTCGGTCCGACGATTCCCGTCATGCCCTGATGAAAGTCAAATTTTATTTTGTTGGCAAAGGACTTGAAGCCCTGTACCTCAATGGATTTCAAATACATAAAAGACCGTTCCTTATCTTCAGAATGGTTTCATAAGCTGCGTTCTGTTCAGCCTGCTTCTTGGAATTACCTTCCCCGTTCCCGGCAGGAATACCGTCGATGCAGGCGTTCATCCGGAAATGTTTGCTGTGATCCGGACCGCTTTCCTCCAGAAGTTCATAGGTGACCTGTTTACCCTTTTCCTGTACGATCTCCTGAAGAATGGTCTTTGCATCATAGAAAAGGACTTTCTCTTCCATGTGATCCATTACGTATGTTTCCACGATGCGTGCGGCTTCTTCAATGCCGCTGTCTAAAAACACCGCAGCGACCAGCGCTTCGAAAGCATCCGATGTGATGGATTCCATCAGTCTTCCGCCTCCGAGTTCCATTCCGTTTCCTAAAATGAGATAATCGCCGAGGCAGATCTGTCTGGCTGAATCCGCAAGTCCTTTTTCACACACGAGCGCGGAACGCATCTTGGAAAGTCTGCCCTCCATTTCATCCGGATAATGTGAATAAAGATAACGTGAAGATACAAATTCCACGATGGAATCTCCGAGAAACTCCAGACGTTCGTTGCAGGCCTCTCTCGAAAGCGCATGCTCATTGATATAAGAACTGTGTGTCAGTGCCTGTGTCAGAAGTTCTTTATTTTTAAAGTGATAACCGATCCGGTCTTCCAGTTCAATCATTGATGTTTCCGATAGCCTCTTCAATCTGTCTGTTTACATTGTTCTCGCTGAAAGCAATGCACTGAAGAACCGCATTTTTGATCTGCAGCTCTGTGGAATTGCCGTGTGCCTTGACAACAAGGCCCGTCAGTCCGAGAAGCGGCGCACCGCCGTCTTCGGAAGAATCGAACTGCTTCATCAGTCCCTTCAGAGACGGTTTGATCAGAAGTCCGCCGATCATGCCGGGAAGACTTGATTTCAGTGCTCCTTTGATCTGCTTTAAGAGCGCTTTGGCAACACCCTCATACATTTTTAATACGATATTGCCTGCAAATGCCTCACATACATAGACATCAGCGACACCGAAGGGCAGATCTCTCGCTTCCGCATTGCCGATGAAATTGATATCCGTGCGTTCCTTGAGAAGCGGATACACTGTTCGTGTCAGTGCATTTCCCTTTTCCTCTTCCACACCGATATTGACAAGTCCGACAGTGGGATCTTCCACATGCATGGCATACTTCATATAGACAGAACCCATGACTGCGAACTGGATCATGTTTTCCGGTTTTGCATCTACATTGGCACCGCAGTCAATCAGAAGAGACTGTCCTTTCATCGTGGGGATCAGGACCGCAAGCGGGGCACGCTTTACGCCTTTGATGCGTCCGCCGATCACCTGTCCGCCGACTAAGATCGCTCCGGAGGAACCGCATGATACGAAAGCATCGATCTCTTTACTCTTCAGCATCTTCATGCCGATGCAGATAGAGGAGTTCTTCTTGGTCTGAATGGCTTTTACAGGCTCGTCGCCTGTTTCGATGACTTCAGGTGCATGAACGATCGTCAGCCGCTCTCTGTCATACTCTTTTCCTTCCAGCTTTTTATTGATGACTGCTTCGTCGCCGAGAAGAACGATCACGATCTGGTTCTGCTCCTTCAATGCAAGAAGCGCTCCGTTAATATTGCAGTCAGGCGCATTATCGCCGCCCATTGCATCTACACCGATTCTGATCATAACAGACTGTTCTCCTTTCGCTTACTCTTCTTTTTTAATGGCATTCAATGCGATCTGCAGCAGATATCTGACATCATCCGGATCCATTTTCATGACTTCCGCCACTTCTTCGGCGGTTGGTTCACGTCCGAATTTTTCCGAAAGCCGGACGCAGACTTCATCAAGTACATTCAGTCTGGTCTTCAGTTCATCTCCTGCCTTTTCGGCCTCTTTTTCACTCTCCGCATAATTCTGACAGGCTTTCCGGATCTCCTGTGAAAGCTGCCCGGATGCTTCCTGATCCCAGGAAGTCAGTGTCTGAAAGAACATCACCATCGCAAGATTTCCCTCCTGAATGAGATCCATATAGGAGATCTTTCTGGTTTCAAAAAGAGCCGCTGTCTCGCTGACACGGAAGAGATTTCCTTCCACCATACGGTTCAGTATCTCCTCTTTTTTCTTCTTCTGATATACGGATACCAGTTCCTTCATCTCTTCGTCACTGCAGGGAGTGATCTGCGAAAGCTCCGCTGTAAAATATTCTCTTGCATGATCTGCCATAAACCTACTCCTTCATGGAACCGCGGATCATTCCGGTTCCGATGTTTTTCAGATCCTGCCTTTTCTGATATGCCTCATGCGCATTCAGATAGAGGCTGATCTCCTTGTTCTGCTTATCCACCGATAAGACCATTCCGAGTTCCAGCAGTGAGAAAAGAGCTGCCGAACCGCCTGCACTGATAAACGGAAGGGTGACGCCCATTGTCGGAAACAGTCCGAGCGTCACAGCGTAATTCAAAAGGATCTGAACGGACAGATGAAGAAATACGCCGAGAACCAGGACGCGGTCAAAGCGCCGTCTGCTTTCTTTGTAGATCCTGAAGATCCTGTATAAAAGATACATGAACAGATAAGTCAGAATCAGTACACCGAATATCCCGGTCTCTTCAAATACGATCGCCAGAATATAATCGTTATGCGGTTCCGGAAGCTTGAATTTCAGAAGGCTCTGACCGAAACCTTTTCCGAAGAAGCCGCCGGATGCAATGGCATACAAAGCCTGTGTAGACTGATATGCTTCACTGCCGGCATAAGATACATCGGTCGGATAAAGCCAGGCACGTATTCTCGTAATACGGAAGTTCTCCGTTTCCCTGTAAGGAATCACATACTTGATCGCAAGAATACCGATCACAAGCAGAATGAGTCCTGCGATCAGAACGATCCAGAAGCCTTTCGGTCTCGGATGCTCGATCATCAGAAGAAAATACATGGTCATCATAATGATCATGGCGGTACTCAGGTTGTTGGAAAGGACTGCCAGAAGTCCTGCCAGAACAGTTGTGAAACCGATGATCAGAATAAGGACGCGTTTATTTGTGATTCCACAGACTTCAGCCATTCCTGCAAGAAACAGGATCAGACAGATCTTTACCGGTTCTGCGATCTGCAGCGTAAAGCCTCCGATCTCGATCCAGCGGTACGCACCGTGGGATTCATGAGCAAGTCCGGGGATACGGACAGCGATCACGAAGCCGAATGCCGCCAGACCCGCCAGCCACCAGAAACGCTGAAAGAAGCGCGGCCTGAAAAAAGATATTGCGATCATTGCGGCAAGGCCGATCAGTACATACTTCAGCTGGGACATGAAAAAATGATCCGGAGCATAATGATACGCCGAAACAGCATAGTAATAACTGGCGCTGTATATCATTATGATACCGAAAATATTCAGTGCCAGCACATCCAGTATGAAATTAATATCCAGAGGCGTATATAAAAGCTTTCTGTCTTTTAACTGTTTTGCCATTCTCCGTTTCCCGCCGGATGCCCGGGACTCTGCCTACCTGCATGCCGGATCAATCATCTTTTGATCAAGTAGAAGGGGCCCTGCCCTTGTGCAATAAAAAGAAAAAGGCCGAAGGACTGCCCTCGACCTTTCATGTGCAGATAGTGGGACTTGAACCCACACCCAAGTACATGGATATGAACCTGAATCATACGCGTATGCCAATTCCGCCATATCTGCATCTTGATGCTGACTGAGATAAAAATGCGGGAGATGGGACTTGAACCCACACGACGTACCCGTCACAAGATCCTTAGTCTTGCTCGTCTGCCAGTTCCGACACTCCCGCATGTTTTTTTGTCAACGAAAGGCATTGTAGCACAATGATTATGCCTTGTCAAGAATAATTTGTAAATTTTTTTAATTCTGATTTCTGTTTTTCAGAAGCCTGAAAATGCAGTCAGAAAACAGAACCCGAATGCGGATAACAGGACTTGAACCTGCACGCCGTTTGACAATAGAACCTAAATCTATCGCGTCTGCCAATTCCGCCATATCCGCCTGTTATTGTTGAACCTCGTTTCAAATGATGCAGAAAACAGTCAACGTAAATTTTTATTGTCCGGAAGAAAGTTCTGATTCCGCTTCTTCAGAAACAACAATATCCGCAGGATCTTCAAAAAGATCATCAGGAGTATCCGAAGGTTCACCGGTAATCTCTGCATCCGGAGTTTCCGGGCCGGTTACTTCTTCTGACAGATCTTCTTCAACAGTTTCAGCAGATACTGAATCTGCGCGGCTCTCCTCTTCGGAAGAAGGTTCTGTCTCTCCGGTCTCTTCGGGATACAGAGATTCCGATACGGTCTCTTCCGTACCCTGTTCCATTGTATCTTCAGATACCGGCTCCGTATTCCCGGAAGCGGCATCCGATGCTTCTTCTTCGGTTTCGCCGGCGTCTGAAGGCTCTGTGGTCTCTTCATCATAAAGCTCGGCAGCATCGGCAGCAGACTCTGCTTCCGTCAGATCGGTTTCTTCATTTTCGGGAAGAGTTTCCTCTGCAGGTTCTTCTTCGTTTTCGGCAGCGGTATCCGCTTCCTGTTCATCTTCTGTTTCAGCGGAAGTCTCCTCTTCGGATCCTTCTGCGATTTCGACAGAGATCTCTTCTTCCGGTCCGGTTTCCTGAAGCTCTTCTTCAGAAGTTTCGGGCGCCTGATGTGAAAGTTCGATCTTCTCCTGTATCAGAGAGATCTCTTCCGTATCCGAAAGCGAGATGGTCCGGTTTCCGACACAGGTCAGAATGCCGTTTCCGGCCGAATAGAAATACAGATTCATGTACCCGGTAAGACGGTCTTCCACAGCTTCGGTGATGATTCCGTTTTCCTCATACAGAGACACATTCATGTAAGGCAGGTATTCCGCATCGAAAATATGAAGGTCATAATCGGAAAAGGTTCCTTTTGTGAGATCACAGCAAAGGACCGCATCCGCGAGAAAATCGGAATCCGGTATATAGGCGCTTGCCTGTCCGATCACGGCAATAAATGCATGCGTTCCGGAAACGATCAGATCGGAAAGTCCGTTCAGGACCGGCTCTCTGAAAAAGTCACAGGAAAAGTCGATACGGAAAGCTTCTGAAGAAGGCTGTTCCTCCGGGTCTGTTCTGTTTTCTGCCCGAAGACTCAGGTAGGAACGTTCTCTGCCGAGAGACTGTGTGTACAGAGAATAACGGAAAGCGGTATCCTCAAACACTGTTACGGGGACCTCTTCCGTTGCTCTGGCTTCCCTGATCATGAAAGAGGCGGCAAGTATAGAAGAAATGCAGAAAAACACTGTCAGAAACAATACTGCTTTCTTTTTCATCCCGTTTCCTCCTTTCATGGCCGGATCCATTCTCCGCTGTTGCATTTCTCAGACCGAAAGACCGCCGAAAAGGCAGATAATGCGTTGATTCGGTGATCTTTTTACTCATATAGCATAGCACATATACAGGTCAGAATGCAAGCTTTCCCGTGCTTTATTCCTCAGTTTCTTCAAGTGCTCCTGCGATTCCTTCTTTGATATCCGGATAGGAAAAACCTTTTGAAGAAAAGTAGCGGAAGGCTTTCTCGTATGTCTTCGGATCAGTCAGGACTTTATGTCCGTATTTTTTCAAAAACAGCGAACAGACGGTATCGGAGTCGGAGATCTCCGAACGTTCCAGCACTTCCTGTGCCAGGTCCGGACTGATTCCTTTGGACTCCAGCTCCAGTTTCAGTTCAAAAGCGCTTTTTGAGGCTTTTTTAGAACGGATCAGTATCTCGGCATATCTTTCATCGTCGAGATAATGAAACGATTTTACGTAGGAAACAGCTTCTTCAACAGCCTCCGGAGGATATTCCTCCTCCGTGAGACGGTCGCGAAGCTGTTTTTCCGTACGGTCTGCATATTCAAGGATCTTCATGGCGCGGCGGACCGCAGCTTTTCTGATCTCGTCGGAAAGAAGCGTGAAATCATCCTCCATGCGTATACCTTAATCCACATCAAGCAGTTCAATGCCGTCGTCCTGCGTATCTTTCTTTGACGTACGCTTTTTCGGTTTGTCCTCTTCGGTTGTTCCGGATGCGGTATCCGCTGAGCTCATGGAAGGAAGTCCGTAGAATTCCCTTGTCCTGTTTTCGATCAGGTCGAAAATATCGGGATGCTCTTCGAGCCAGATCTTGGCATTGTCGCGTCCCTGACCGATCTTTTCTCCTTCGTAGGAGAACCACGCGCCGCTCTTTAAGATGATGCCGGCATTGCAGGCCAGATCAAGCAGATCACCGGAACGTGAGATTCCTTTTCCGAACATGATATCGAATTCCGCTTCCTTGAAAGGCGGAGCTACTTTGTTTTTAACGATCTTCACGCGGGTGTGGTTGCCGATAACGGCAGTGCCCTGCTTGATGGAATCCGTACGGCGGATATCCATTCTGACGGAAGCATAGAATTTCAGTGCGCGCCCGCCGGTAGTGGTCTCGGGATTTCCGTACATCACACCGACTTTTTCACGAAGCTGGTTGATAAACAGCACGATGCAGTTGGATTTGCTGATGGCTGCAGTCAGTTTTCTGAGTGCCTGCGACATGAGTCTTGCCTGAAGACCTACATGAGAATCG
>JAZUFC010000319.1:0-2843 GCA_045640465.1 Lachnospiraceae bacterium
AACGAACAATACATTCAGTATGACATTCCGGATGATCTGAACCGGATCCTTCTCTGCTATCAGCAGTATTTCCGCGACGTTTTCTATCTTCACAAAGATCACACACAGGCAGAATCGGAGCTTTTTGAAAAACTGGAACGGGAGCTTGCTCTCCCGGACGGCAGGCTTGAAGAAGTTGAGAACGAAATGAAGCTTCGGTTCAGCCGGGCGGGCTATGTTTTCGGCAAGCAGTAAAGAAATGGACCGGATCTACGGAAGAAATCCGCAATAACCCTGCGAAAGCGGCGTATAGAAAAGGAAAACGGTGCAACCCGAACGGATCGCACCGTTTTCCTTTACAGGACTGTTCTTTCGGGAACTTGCGGATCAGATGCCGCGGTCCTTCAGCCACTGTGCACAAAGAGGAGCCCAGGACTGTACCTGAGGTACGTTCATGGCAAGGTCATTGTGACCGTCAGCCATGGCAAGACCGTGTACGCCGTCTGTATAGCAGTGAAGCTCGAAGGGGATCTTTCTTGCTGCCAGTGCGTTGGCCAGTGCCATTGCGTTTCTGGGGTCATCACTGTTGGTCTGCCAGATGAACATCGGGCAGGTCTGCGGCGTGACGTTCAGTTCAAGAGCCAGATAGACCTGTTCGTCGAAGTTTCTTCCGAACATGGACGGGCCGTTTCTTCTCATGCCGAAAGCGGTCGGGAAGGAAAGGGGTGCGAAAGCGCCGTAGCAGACACAGGCTGCATCGGGGCGGCAGTCGACTTTGTCGATCTCATCCGCAGGATCAGCCTTGGGATCAAAGTGGGTCGCACAGTTGCCGGAAAGCATGCCGCCTGCGGAGAAGCCCATGCAGACGACCTTTTCGGAGATCTTCAGCTCGTCCTTACGGAAACGGAGAAGACGGATGGCTCTCTGCATATCATCCATGGCGTCCAGTCTGGAATAGGGCATCAGACGGTAGGTCAGAATGGCGACGTTAAAGCCGTTATTGACAAAGTACCAGGCAACGTTCATGCCTTCACAGCCGGTACGGCTGGTGAAGCCGCCGCCGCAGGCCACGATGATGGTGCCGCGGATCTCATCGGTATCATGTGCAGGAACGAAAATGATGGAAGGCTGCGGCTGAAGAGGGGTCTCCTCCTGATTGAAATTCGGTGCGCCGTTTTCCCAGAGCTGGATCTGATCGAAGCGGGCAATGGCATCGTTCCAGATCTTCATATTGCCTTCCAGATCGAAGGTGCCGTCCGGAAGACGGTGCTTGGAGACGTTTCTGACGACAGCATCTTCCTCCACGACTTTTGCAAGTACATCATAATTGGATTCGTACATAATATCCTCCTTAAGTGGTTGGGATCAGCCTGTACGGCTGAAAGACTTCAAATCTGTAAAAGGGAATACCCTAAGTTTATTATAATTATAAAATGAAGCGGTTACTCATAAAAAAGAGATGCTTTTTTCTAAAAATATAAGGTTTCTTTACTCTTTTTTTCTGACCGGGATCCAGACTGCACTGTGATAATCCGGGTCTGACGGAGATCCGTTCACGCAGTCGTACCATTCCACGGAAGCGTTTCCGGAGAGCTCGCAGTCCGGATTTCCGGGCAGCCATTCCGTAAAAACGCGGGCGGTCATGCTCTGCAGAGAGTCCGGAAGCGGACCCGTGCAGTTAAAAACGGCCCAGTCGGAGAGCGGAAAGGAATAAAGCGTCATTCCTTCCGGAACTTCGCCGCCTGCGTATCTTCCGGCGATCAGATAGCGGAAGGTGTCACAGCCCGGCGTGTCGATACAGATGCCGTATTCGCCGATATGATTGTCCGAAAGTGCCTTTTCATAAGGATTCTCCGGCTCTTTCCCCTGATAAAGACAGGCAGCATATTCTGCGTACAGTTCATCCCAGAAAGCAGGAATCTTTTCGAGAGCATCCGCCTCCGAAAACTGCCGTTCAAAACCGATCACGGTAAACGGAAGCATTCTGGTGATCGAGGCATCCAGAAGATCTCCGCCCTGAATGCTGATCTTCAGACTGATGGGAAGAAAGCTTTTGAAGGGGGCGCCGGAACGGACGCGGGACGGTGAGCTCCCGTGGAACCTGGTAAAGGCCTTGGTAAAGCTTTCAGGAGTTTCATAGAAACAGTCCAGGGCAATGTCGATCACTTTGCGGTCCGTATTCCGGAGCATGAGCGCCGCGAGATACAGCCTTCTGTTCCGGATATATTCGTTCAGTGTCATGCCGGTCATGACGGAAAAGCCTTTTGATAGAAACAGAGGCGAAAGAGAGACATGTCCGGCGATCTGCCCGGGCGTGATGTCTTCAGACAGATGGGTTTCCGTATATTCGATCGCCTGACGGATGCTGGACAGCCATTCCATATTCCGGATCTCCTTTCTCCGGCATTCTGCCGGGATCAGCATGCCCGTACGCTGACGGCCTTTGAAAAGCTGAAAAAGGCGCCCGGTTGCGGACGCCCAACAAAAACAGCATAGCACTGTTGTGCATAACAGTCAATAAATTTGTAAAAATATCAGAAAATTTATAAGATATGCACATAAAAACAGCCGCTATCTTTGTGAATCTTTACGTCTTGCACATGATGAAAAAAAGATGTACTATACAGCCAGCAAAAGGAAATACAAACTTTTGGAAAACAAAAATGAAGAGAGTACTTCAAAAACAGGAGGAAGGTCCCATGGCTTAAGAAAGCCGAAACACCCCGGTAAAACAAGAGAGGGGGTTTCCGAGACAGACAATTGAATATCCGGAAATGAAGGATCTTGAAGAAAGGAGGTTATAAAGTGAAACTGAAAGAAATTCATTACTGAGGGCTGTCAGGTGTAAAGAAATCTGGCAGCCC
>JAZUFC010000320.1:0-5687 GCA_045640465.1 Lachnospiraceae bacterium
GGATATAATACTATACTTCTCGGCAAATTGCAACCGCTTTTTTGCGCGAATTCAAAAAAGCTTGCCCGGCAGCATTGACGAAGCAAAGATTCGTCTCCGCGAGAATGCGGAAATTCAGGCGCCGGGCGGGAGTGCAAAGCACGGAACTCTGCGTGACATACCTTTTGAACCCGGCGGCTTGACAATCAGCCGCCTTGAATTATAATAAACACAAGATTCTTTGAGAAAGCGTAGGAGGAAGTATGAAAGACGGAATGGTAACACTGAAAAAGGAAGGCGCTTTCCTTGTAGACGACAGACTGGTTGATACCGCATCTCTTCCGGAAGAGCTGAAGCAGTTTTCCGCTGAGGCAGCCGCAGAGAACGGAAAAAAGCAGACGATGGCATATCAGATCCTGAGTGCACATAATGTATCGGGAAGTGATAAGAAACTGAACGTAAAATTCGATGCGCTGATCTCGCACGACATTACCTATGTGGGAATCATCCAGACAGCCAGAGCATCAGGTCTGACGGAATTCAAAATTCCTTATGTACTGACAAACTGTCACAATTCTCTTTGTGCGGTCGGCGGAACCATCAACGAGGATGATCATCTCTTCGGTCTTTCCTGCGCAAAGAAATACGGCGGCATTTATGTGCCCCCGCACCTTGCGGTCATTCATCAGTATGCGCGTGAAATGCTTTCCGGCGGCGGAAAGATGATCCTGGGCTCCGATTCTCATACCCGTTACGGTGCGCTCGGCACCATGGCGGTCGGCGAGGGCGGTCCGGAGCTTGTCAAGCAGCTGCTGGATCAGACCTATGATATCAATTATCCCGAAGTTGTTGCTGTATATCTGAAGGGAAGCCCGCGTCCCGGCGTCGGTCCGCAGGACGTGGCGATCGCACTTGTCGGTGCGACTTTTGGAAACGGTTTTGTAAAGAATAAAGTTCTGGAATTCGTAGGCCCCGGCGTTGACGGTCTGTCTGTGGATTTCCGTATCGGCATTGACGTCATGACGACAGAGACCACCTGCCTGTCTTCGATCTGGAAGACAGATGAAAAGGTGGAGGAGTTCTTTGCGCTTCACGGCCGTATGGAAGCTTATAAGGAAATGAAGCCCGGCAAGGCAGCTTATTACGACAGCGTTGTGGAGATCGATCTTTCCGAGATCGAGCCGATGATCGCGCTTCCGTTCCATCCCTCCAATGCGTATACGATCCGTGAGCTGTATGAGAATCTTGAAGATATTCTGGCGGAGACCGAGGAACGCGCGAAGGTGTCCTTCGGTGAGAATGTGGAGTTCCGCTTAAGAGACAAGATCCGTAACGGAAAGCTGTATGTGGAGCAGGGTGTGATCGCCGGCTGCGCAGGCGGCGGTTTTGAAAATCTGTGCGATGCAGCAGATATTCTGGCCGGACATTCCATCGGAAACGATGAATTCTCACTCAGCATCTATCCGGCATCTCAGCCGGTCTATATGGAACTTCTGAAGAACGGCAGCGTTCAGAAGATGCTGGAGGCAGGCGCAACGATGCGTACCGCCTTCTGCGGTCCGTGCTTCGGCGCAGGCGATACACCGGCAAACAACGGTCTGTCGATCCGTCATTCCACCAGAAACTTCCCGAACCGCGAAGGCTCCAAGATCCAGAACGGTCAGATCGCATCTGTTGCACTGATGGATGCAAGAAGCATTGCGGCGACCGCAGTGAATCAGGGATATCTGACGGCAGCAACGGATCTTCCGGTCGATTACGGCAAGCCGAAGTATTTCTTTGACAGCACGATCTATCAGAAGCGCGTTTATGACGGTTTCGGAAAAGCAAAGAAAGACGAAGAGATCAAGCGCGGTCCCAATATCGTGGACTGGCCGAAGATGGATGCGCTTCCGGAAAACCTTCTTCTGAAGGTCGTCTCCGAGATCCACGATCCGGTCACCACGACGGACGAACTGATCCCCTCCGGCGAGACATCCTCCTACCGTTCCAATCCGATGGGTCTTGCGGAATTCACATTAAGCCGCAAGGATCCTGAATATGTACAGCGGGCGAAGGACGTCCATACGCTTGAAAAGCTGAGAGCGTCTCATGCAGCGGGCGGCGAGGACTGCCCCGGCAAGGCGGATCCTTCCTTCAAGGAAGTGATGTCCGTCATCAAGAGTGCATTCCCGGAACTGGATCATGATCATTTTGCAATCGGATCCACCATCTTTGCCAATAAGCCCGGTGACGGTTCCGCAAGAGAACAGGCGGCGTCCTGCCAGCGTGTGCTCGGCGGATCTGCGAATATCGCCCATGAATATGCGACCAAGCGGTACCGCAGCAATCTGATCAACTGGGGCATGATCCCCTTCCTGATCGACGGAGAGCTTCCGTTTAAGAATCTGGACTATATCTATATTCCGAAGATCCGCGAAGCGATCCGTGACGGCGTGCGCGAGGTGGAAGCTTTTGTTGCGGACACGGAAGCAAAGGTGCTGAAGCCCTTTACTCTGAAATATGATGAACTGACCGATGAGGAAAAGGAGATCATCCTGAAGGGCTGCCTGATCAATTACAACAACAGAGATCTGTAAAAAGGCCGCCCGGCATGCAGGATAAGGCATGATCTCAGAAAAGGAGTTAAAATGAGAATCACGGTCTGGAACGAATATTTTCATGAGCAGACGGAACCTGCGGTGGCAGCGGTATATCCGGAGGGGATCCACGGCTGTATCGCGGCATTTCTGAAGGCAAACGGCTTTGATGATGTAAAGACGGGAACACTTTATGATCCGGAGCAGGGTCTGAGTCAGGAAGTGCTGGACAATACGGATGTTCTTTTTTACTGGGGCCATCTGAAGCACGGAATGGTCGAGGATGAGACTGTTCAGCGGATCTATAACCGCGTGATGGACGGCATGGGGCTGATCATGCTTCATTCCGCACATGAATCCAAGCTTTTCAAGAAACTGATGGGAACCAATTCCGGAGAGCTTCGCTGGCGTGAAAACGGCGAGATGGAGATCATGTGGAATGTCTGCCCGGGCCATCCGATCCTGGAAGGCATCGGCCATAATATCGTGATTCCACATGAGGAGACTTACGGCGAGTATTTCAATATTGCAACGCCGGATGAGCTTCTTCTGATCAGCTGGTTCGAGGGCGGAGAGGTGTTCCGTTCCGGCTGCTGCTACAGAAGGGGCCGCGGCAGGATCTTCTATTTCAAACCGGGTCACGAGACCTATCCGATCTATTATATGCCGGAAGTGCAGAAGATCCTCTGCAACGCGGCAAAGTGGGCTTATCAGCCGGCACCGCTTCCTATAGAGCGCGGTTTCCATCCTGTGCCCTTTAAGGATACGATCGGAAAAGAAGAATGACTGTACGGGAGCGGATGTATTTTCCGATCCGAAAAAAAATTTTACAGATATCAAAAAACGCGGGAGACGTCATAAAACAACGCCTCCCGCGTTTTTTCCGCAAAAAGACCTCAAAAACACGTACAGACTGTCTGTTTACATTTCAAAAAAACCTGATATACTGTGCCCATCACAAACAGATCTTCTGTGAGTTCTTCACAGACCGGGATACCTTCCGTATTCCGGAATCAGCCAAAAAGTTACGAGTATTCAGCACCGCGAAAGTGCAGCGCACGAAGCGGTGCGGTAATAAAGCCGGAATCAGAGGGCCGGGTGCCCGGCGGGAGTCTGCTCACACGAGCGCAGAATGCCTTTTTGTCCCGGTATATGAAGTTTTGCTATACAGAAAGGAGGCGGAATATGTTTGCAGGGAAAACTTGTGATCTGTGACCGGGATCTTTCCTATGCGGAAAAACTGAGGGTCTGTCTGGAAAGGGATCGCAAACTGAAAGCGTCTGCTGCTGTCTGCAGAGAGGAGACTGAAGCGGAAACTCTTTTGCAGGAGGATCCGTCAGCTGTTCTGCTTCTCAGCCGTTCTTCGGAAACGGACAGTCTGCGGAAGTTTATGAAAAACGGAAGAGGGATCTATCTGACAGACGTGCGCGGATATGAAAAGATCGAAGGGATCCCGGCGGTGTATAAATACCAGACGGCAGCAGCGATCTGTCAGGAGATAGAAAACAGGGAAAAGGAACGCAGTCAGCCGGAAAACAGAACGGAAAAGGTGTTTTATACGGGTGTGATGAATGCAGATGCAGGAAATATGCGGACATCTTTTTCACTGACACTGGGTCAGCTCCTGGCTGAAAAAAGAAAAACACTGTATCTGTGTTTTGATCCCTGTCCTCTGTTTTCCGAGCGGCTCGGATGCTCATTTTCAAAGACCTTCCCGGACTATCTGTACGCTTACAGAAATGCCGGGAAAACATGCGAACTGCAGGGATACTCGGCGGAATATCACGGACTCTGCCTGATTCCGCCGTCGGAAGATCCCGGGGATCTTCTGGAAGCCGACCCCGAACTGGTTTGCGGTGCGGCAGTGCATTTTGCGGAAGCAGGCGGTTTTGAACAGGTCATTCTGGATCCGGGAAGTGATTTCCGGCTGATGAAAGCGCTGATCCCGCTGTGCAAAAAGATTATTGTGCCGACGCTTCCGGATGTCTGGTCTTTGAAGAAGACAGCTGCATTTACAGGCTGGCTTCGGAAAGAGGCGGAAGGGAAATGGGAGGAGACAGTGCTTCCGCCCGTCAGGACCTCTTTGTGCGGAAAGGAATATACAGAGCATCTGATCTGGAGTGAGCTCGGGGAAACTGTCAGAGCGCTGCTTCAGGATGAACGGCAGAAAGGAGGAAACGGATATTTGTGACGCCGGAAGAAGAAAACCGTATCCGGAGGGAACTTTATCAGGAGGTGCTGCTGCGGCTGGATCCCGGAAAGGAGATCAGTGATGAAGAACTGTATGAAGCGATCGATTCGGTACTGACGGAAAGCGATCAGCCGCACAGACTGTCATTTGGGGAGAAATGCAGGCTGCGTACGCTTCTGTTTGCGGGATTCCGCAGGTACGACATTCTGTCTGTCATCATGGATGATCCCGATATCACGGAGATCATGGTGAACGGGCCTGAAAAACTGTTTGTTGAAAAGAACGGAGGGATCACAGCAATTCAGGAAAGCTTTACGAGCAGGGAAAAGCTGTCTGATGTCGTTCAGATGATCGCATCGGCGGTAAACCGCCGTGTAAACGAAGCTGACCCGATGACGGACGCAAGGCTTCCGGAGAACGGAAGCCGGGTCAATATCGTACTGCCGCCGGTCTCTTTAGACGGCCCGGTGATCACCGTCAGGCGATTTCCGGAAGAACCGATGTCCATGAGGGAGCTGATCCGCAGAGAGAGCATATCCGAAGAGGCAGCAGCGTATCTGAAGGTGCTGGTCGAGTGCGGCTACAATATTTTCATCTCCGGAGGGACCGGTGCGGGGAAAACGACTTTTCTCGGAGCGCTCGCGGAATACATACCGGAGGACGAACGGGTCATCACCATTGAAGACTCATCGGAACTCAGACTACGGAATGTAAAGAATCTGGTGAGGCTTGAAAGCAGACCGCCGAACCTGGAGGGAAAATATGAGGTCACAATGAGAGCGCTTCTCAGGAATTCACTCCGTATGCGGCCGGACAGGGTCATCATCGGAGAGGTGCGCGGAGCGGAAGCATTGGACATGCTGCAGGCATTGAATACCGGTCATGACGGCTCCCTGTCAACAGGCCATGCCAACAGTGCGGCCGATATGATCTCCAGG
>JAZUFC010000321.1:0-3263 GCA_045640465.1 Lachnospiraceae bacterium
TGATGTAGCTGCCGTGCTCGGAGGAGCGGTTCTCGGGAAGATACTGCTTCGCGGGTTCTTTCAGCCAGTTCGGGAAGTCGGTTTCGAACCAGTTCCGGGACTCGGTACAGACACGCAGGTAACCTGCGGTTTCACCCTGAATCCAGCTGCTGTAGTTGATCCACTGTTCCATTTCTTCCGGACGTTTTCTGTACCACATCAGGTATTCGGAGAGGTGGCCGTTCGATTCGGTGGAGTAGTAGCCGAAGTTCTTCATGACGTCGAGACGGATGTTTTCGTTTTTCGCGAAATCCGCTTTCTTCATGAGCTCATACAGATCCTGCGTGCGTTCTTCGCCGCGGACTTTCACGCTGACGTACCAGGTCTGATGATTGAGTCCGGCACAGATGATATCGACGTCTTCTTTCTTTTCGCCGAGCGCCTGTGCGATCTGTTCATGACCGTGCTGGACGCCGTGGCAGAGACCGTAGGTTTCGACGCCGCCGTATTTGTTGCAGACCCAGGTGACCATCGCATTCGGGTTCGAGTAGTTCAGAAGGATGCAGCCGGGCGCCGCAACTTCTCTGATATCTTTGCAGAACTGCAGGATCTCATATGCACTGCGCTGGCCGTACATGATGCCGCCGATGCCGAGCGTATCACCGACACACTGGTCCACACCGTATTTCAGCGGAATCTCCACATCCATCGAAAAGGCTTCCAGCATACCGACACGCACACAGTTGACGACATATTTCGCGTCTCTGAACGCTTCTCTTCTGTCGAGTGTCGGATATATTTTTATGTTCAGACCGTTTTCGTCGATATCACGCTGGCAGAGCTGTGTGACCATGCGGAGATTGTCCGGATTGATGTCCGTGAAAGCGATCTCGATATCGTGAAATTCGGGAACCGTCAGGATGTCGGCGAGAAGACCTCTCGTGAAGCCGATACTGCCTGCACCGATAAATGCTATTTTAAATGACATGATACTCCCCCTTTCAATGATGGGCACTGGTTTCCGTGTGCCTTTTTTCCAGTATAGCAGATCATTCTGTTTTATGGTAGTCTTTTTTCGATCTCTTTTCCGGCAATTGCCGTATTGCAGTTCCCGGATAGTTGGAGTAAAGTAATTGTCAGTTAAAAAGAAAATATAATAAAAGAGTATTGGATCCTTTAGGTTATAATGATTTCGACCAAAAAAACAAAAACCGAAAGGAGAGCCAATACTCATGGATATTATAACACTGATTACCGAATATGTGGAAGGACTTCTTGCTGCCGAGGATAAATTTATTGAACATCTGGATTCATTTCCTGAACTGGAAAAAACAGTGGTGGAACTGACTAACCGTATGGCCGCCGGATTTCTCGGCGTAGTTCTGACAACTGCAGACGAATTAATCTGCAGCAGCGGCACTCGCAAGAAGGACTACACTGTTCAAAGAAAACGCTTGCGAACCCTCATTTCCAGCGTTGGCGACGTTACTTTTACCCATACCTTGTATCAGGATTCCGAGGGGAAATCGCACTGCCTGCTTGACGATCAGATCCATCTTCCCGACCGGGAACGCTTTACCACGGTAGCCGAGGCAAAGATCCTTTCAGAAGCACAGGTTCATTCCTACCAGCATGCGGCGGATTCTATTCAATCGAAGAATCAGACCATTACAAAGACAACCGTCATGAATAAGATTCATGGCATAGAGCAGGTGCTTCCCCAGCCTGATTCAAAGCCGGAAGAAAAGAAGCAGGTGGAGTATCTGTATCTGGAAGCCGACGAGGATCATATCCACAGCCAGAAAGACGGAAAGGTTGAAGGGTGTTTTATTGGGAAACTGGTATACCTGTTTGAAGGAAAAGAAGAACTCTGCAAGGGAAGACGAAAGTTAATTGCACCGTTTTACTTTGGCGGACTCCACAGCGGAAGTGCCGGAAATACTGCCTTATGGAAGCAGGTAGACCGGTATATCGAAGACCACTATGACCAGGAATACCTGAAATGTGTATACATCAGCGGAGACGGAGGAAATTGGATCAAAAGCGGGGCGACGCAGATCTATAAAGGGAAACTTGTTGCAGATCGATATCATCTGATGCAGTACATATATAGGGCTGCCAGATGTACATTGGATGACGAAGATGCAACTGTAGGCCGGTTTTATAAGTATATCTATAAAAACAAGCCTCTGGCGGTGGAGGAACTGCTGATCAGGATCCAGAAGCACTGTGAAGGCAATGACCGGGCGGTAGAGGAATGCCGGAAATATTTTCTGAACAACTGGAACGCGATTCAAAGAGCATTCCATGATGAGCATGTCATAGGATGCAGCGCGGAAGGGCACGTCAGCAGTGTTTATTCCGAGCGGATGAGTTCGCGGCCTATGGGGTGGAGTGCAACCGGCAGTGATCGAATGTGCAAGCTCAGATGTTATGTCCGCAACTATGGAACAGAGAAACTGATCGACCTCGTAGCGTACCGTCGGGAACAGGAATGCCGACGTCAAAAGCTGGCGGTCGGTGCCGAATATCTAATAGATGTTCCTGGAAAAACCAGATATAAAGCCGAACAAAGAAGGACCAGGGCTTATATTGAGCGTCTGCAGGCAACGCTGCAGATGGGGTCTACTGTACGAAAAACGCTTGCAATCCGAGAGCAGCTGAGCAACATATAAGTATTGCAAAAAAAGAATGACAGGAGTAGAATAACAGAAATCCAAGTCTGAGATCATTGTTCTTAGGACCTTTCTATTTTTCTTCAACTGGCAATTCCTTTACTTCATCCTCATGCCGCTTCGCACTTTTCTTTTGCGCGGAATTGTGATATGATAAATATGAACTGAATCAGTACGGGCGTTCGGCCCGCAGCGCTCGACATCGAAATGATCTGCCCGCTGCATGGGCCGGTACTGAGAGAGAATCTGGGATATTATATCGGTCTTTACGACAAATGGTCTTCCTATACGCCGGAGGAAAAGGGCATTACGATTGCCTATACCTCTGTTTACGGGCATACGAAGGAAGCTGTGCTGTATCTCGAAAGACTGCTTCGGGAGCATGACTGCGAAAACGTGAAGGTCTATGATCTCGCGAGAAGCGATATGTCGGAAGCCGTCGCGGATGCATTCCGTTACGACAGGCTTGTGCTCGCAACGACGACTTATAATGCGGACATCTATCCGTTTATGAAAGAATTTATCCATCACCTCACCGAGCGCTGTTATCAGAAACGTATCGTAGCCCTCATGGAGAACGGCTCCTGGGCGCCGCAGGCCGTGAAGAAT
>JAZUFC010000322.1:0-14712 GCA_045640465.1 Lachnospiraceae bacterium
GCAGAAAAAAGAATCCGTGCCGGAGCAGTTCTTTCCTATAATAAAATCAAGAATAACCGGACTTATCCGTTTACAGCATATTTATTTTGGAGGGTGAAAACTATGGCAGCTGATATTCAGGTTTCCCGCGCTGTTTTAGAGGCGAGAAAGGTGGTTTACGGATCAGATCAGTATAGGATTCCGTACAGCCGTGAACTGGAAGGTAAAGTGTTTGATTTCGTTTTTGATGATGGCTATGAACTTCACTGCTCATTCCCCGCAAGGGATAAAATGATGTTTCAGGCAAACGACGGAACGCCCGAATATTTCGAGACGGCTCACTGCCTGAAAGCGGCTGACGGCGCATATTTTGTCATGATGGAGATCGAAGGCAGCGAGCCCAGAACCGGCTTTATGCTTCTGATCGATGTTTTTGAAGGCCTTGTGACCGGCAACTTCGTTCAGCAGGGAACCCGCGAGGATTTCAAAAACCTCGTGACCCGCAAGGTGCGTTTCGGTGCGATCAGAAACGGAGACGCTCCGCTTCCGGAAAAGCGTCACGCTTATACGAAAGATCTGGACGGCAAGAAGATCGAATGGACCTACAAGCCGGATTTCAGCATCGTTCATGTATATCTCGGAGAAGGCAAGTATTCGATCGCGTTCACACCGGAAGCGAAAGCCAGAATGGCTGAAGCAAGAGCAAAGGACAACGGAGAGAAGAAAGAACCCCAGCGGGAGATGCCCGATCCTTACTGGGAGAATGCGGTCTATATCAAATTCAGAGAAAATCTGTATATGTTCTCCTTTATCGAAGAGAATCTCGGAAGCGGAACGGAAGGTCTCATGATCATCAATACCGACCGTGTGACGGACGTCGGATGCTTCTGGGGCGCGGATCCCTACGGTGAGCGTGAGGGGTATATGTTCTGTGCATACGGCAGATGGATCCGTGATCATTACGAGGAAGATGACATTTTAAAGAAGCTTCATGAGGCAGAATCAAAGTAAGCAGAATAAATATACGATGGCGGCGGAATCTTCCGCCGCTATTTTGTGCAGAATATATAACGTTTTTTTGTAGAAAATAGCAAAGAATGATAAATATGTGAAATTTTTATGAAGATATAATGTTACTATATTTATGAAACTGCGCTTATGGCTCAGTGAGAATGGAGGAATTACATGGGTACAGAGATCAATGTTTCCAAAGCTGTACAGCAGGCCAGAGAAGTGACCTTCCCCGGTTTATCTCAGTACAGAACTCCTTACAGCCGCGAACTGGAAGGCAAGAATTTTGAATTTATTTTTGATGACGGCGCTGAGATGTATATCTCTTTCCCTGCAAGAAATACAGCTGAATTCCGTGTGAAAGGCGAAGAGCTTCACCGCGAGGCCGCTTATGTCATGAAGGCGGAAGAGGGCGCTTACTATGTAATGACCGAGATCGCAGGCAGCAGCCCGAGAACCGGTTACATGATCGTGATCGACGTCTTTGAAAGACTGGTCACCGCTGTATTCGCAAAGATGGGAACCGTTGCCGAGAGACCGAATCTGGTTACCAGAGAAGTCAAGTTCGGCGCGATCAAAGACGGTGACAGACCGCTTCCCGAAAAGCGTACCGGCTGGACGACCGATTTATGGGGAAAGAAGATCGACTGGACATACAATCCGGATTTCACCATTACTCATGTATATCTGAAGAACAATTATTATACAGTTGCCTTCAACGATGAAATGAAGGAAAAGATGAGAAAGCAGCGCGAAGCGGATCCGAACGCGCAGCCTGTTCAGGAAAACAGACCTCCTTATTATGAAGAGGACTGCCTGTACATCAAGCTGAGAGAGAATCTGTATCTGTTCTCCTTCGTTGAAAAGAACGGCGGCGGCACACAGGGCCTGATGATCATCAATACCGACAGAGTACACGACGTCGGCTCATTCTGGGGCCCCTCACCGGACGGCGGAAACGAAGCTTATATGTTCAGCGCATACGGCAAGTGGGTAAGAGAGCACATCCCGCAGGACGATACACTGGATAAGATCAACAAATAAACTAAAAATTAAAATTAAGGAAGAAGAAAAATGAGCAAAAAGAGTACAAACAAAACTCCTCAGCTTGCAGCACAGAAAACTGGTTTTTCCCGCTTTCTGAACCGGTGCTACCGCCACAAGTTCCTTCTGATCATGCTGGCTCCGGCTCTTATCTATACGATCCTGTTCAGTTATCTTCCGATGAGCGGTATCGTACTTGCATTCAAGAGATTCAATTTCAAGGACGGCGTTTACAGAAGCCCCTGGAACGGTCTGAACAACTTCAAGTTCCTTATCGTTTCCAAGAAACTGTGGCCGCTGACCAGAAACACACTGCTGTATAATATTGCATTCATCGTGACGACCATCACAGTCGAGGTCGCACTTGCGATCCTGATCAACGAGATCAAGAGCAAAGCATATCAGAAGGTCACTCAGTCCCTGATCATGCTTCCATACTTTATTTCATGGGTCGTTGTTTCGGCTATGTTCATCGCTTTCTTCGGTTATGAGCAGGGTATGCTCAACAACCTGGTCGAAGCATTGGGAGGCAACAGAGTCAATCTGGTTCAAACGAAAAACGCCTGGCCGTTCCTGCTGGTATTCTTCCATCTGTGGAAGTCGCAGGGCTACGGCACTGTAGTTTATCTGGCTGCAATCACAGGCCTGGATCAGGAGATCTATGAAGCGGCGGAAGTTGACGGCGCCAATGTATGGCAGCGTATCCGCCTGATCACGATCCCCTGCCTGAAGCCCACCATCATGATCATGTTCCTTCTGGCACTCGGCGCAGTATTCCGCGGCGACTTCTCCATGTTCTATCAGCTGATCGGAAGCAATGCAAATCTGCTGGAAGTTACGGATATTCTTGACCTGTTTATTTATCGTGTGCTGATCTCCAACAACGATATCGGTCTTTCCTCTGCTGCAGGTCTTTATCAGTCGGTTCTGTGTTTCGTTACGATTATGACGGTCAACGGCGTAATCAAGAAAGTAGATCCGGAATACACACTGTTCTGATGAAAAAGAAAGGAGTAGAGAAAAGATGTCAGATTTAAGCAGGAAGAAAAAAATCAGAAAACCGGATGAGGATCTGATCAATGTAATCGGTATCATCGTTGTCGGCTTCGTTGCGATCATCAGTCTGGTTCCGTTCATTACCATCATTATTTCATCCTTCCGTTCAGAACAGTCTCTGATGACCTACGGACACGGACTGGTTTTGAGAGATCCTTCGGTGGAAGCATATAAAATGATCTTCCGTACGCCGAAGACGATCATCAGAGCATACGCAAATACGATCCTGGTCACTGTATTAGGTACCACGCTTGCGGTTCTGCTTGCTACTATGACAGGTTACGTTCTTCAGCGTCCCGACTTTGAGTGGAGAAACGGAATTTCGTTCTTCTTCTTCTTCACGACACTGTTCAGCGGCGGTCTGGTTCCCACATACCTGATCATGACGACTGTGTTCAAGTTCAAGAACACTTATTATGCAATGATCCTTCCGATGGCCTTCTCCGTCTGGAACATGATCATATCGAAGACGTTCATGCGAAGTATCTCGTATGAACTGACTGAAGCGGCAAAGATAGACGGTTCCAATGATATACGAACCTTCTTTACGATCATTCTGCCGCTGGCAAAGCCCCTGATCGCAACGATCAGCCTTTTCACCGCGCTGGCTTACTGGAATGACTGGTATTTCTGCATGCTGTACGAATCCAAAGAGGAAATGTACAATCTGCAGTACTTCTTAAACCAGATCATCAACACGATCCAGGGTCTGAAGATGATCGCTTCCATGGGCGGCGATATCAACATCTCCACAACGGCTCTTCCGCAGGAATCCATGAAGATGGCCATGACCGTAGTTGCGATCGGCCCGATCATCTTCCTGTATCCGTTCGTGCAGAAGTTCTTCGTAAAGGGTCTTACCGTCGGTTCCGTCAAGGGCTGATGCGGGAAACCTTTTACACTGACACTGTTCTTTGTCTGCCGGGAAACGGCGGATGAGAAATAAAAAATCCTATGAGGAGGAAGAAAATGAAGAAACTTTTAGCTATGCTTCTTGCAGCTGCTATGATCGTTTCCGTTTTCGCAGCCTGCACCACAACCGATGCAAAGCCCAGCGCAAACGCTAACGAAGGCGCAGAAGAAGGCGCAATTGCCGATGAGGACAATCCGTGGGCCGGTATCATGGATTATTCCGATCAGATCACCGTTACCTACCTTGCATTCGGTGACAAGCCCAATGACATGGACGAGATCCTTGACCTGATCAATCAGCGTATGCTGAAGCTCTGCAATACCAAGGTTGACATCCAGTTCTGTTCACTGGCTGACTACCCGACAAAGTACCCGCTTTGCCTGCAGGACAACACCATCGACCTGATCTACTCTGCATCCTGGACAGGATACAAGACCAACGTCGGCAAACAGGCTTTCGTCGAACTCGATGACGAATTCCGTGCAAAATACCTTCCGATGTGCACAAAGAACTATACTCCGGCTGCATGGAAGCAGGAAATGATCAACGACAAGTGCTATGCTGTTCCGAGAAACCAGCATGACAACAACAACTACGGCGCATTCCTGATCCGTTCCGACATTGTGGAACAGCTCGGCGTTGAAGACAAGATCGATACCTACGATGAACTGAAGGCATTTGTTGAGAAGTGCGCAGCTGAGGTTGACAAGTCTCAGGGTTATGCATACTACAACTTCCCGTCTCTTCCGGTTCAGAACCCCTGGTATCAGTTAGAGAACCATTACATGTCAGTCGGCAGCCTTCTTTGGGACGTTACCGAGCCCATCGCTGACGATGCAAGCAACCTTGAATATGCTTACCTGACAGACGCTTTCAGAGAGTTCGCTCTTATGATGGCTGACTGGGCAGGCAAGGGTGTATGGCCGTCATCTGCTATGCAGGAAAGCACACATACTTCCGATCGTTGGAAGAATGGTCAGTCCTTCATTTACCAGAACCGCTTCACCGAAGCTGACGAACACATCAAGGGTCTTGAAAGCCTTGGCTATGTATGCGAATACAACGTTGTTATCGACGACGACACCAAGCTGAGAATGACCGACTATGCAGGTGACTCCACCTCCATCACTCAGTTCTCTGAGCATCCGGAAAGAGCTGCTATCGCGCTTGATATCATGATCAACGATCCTGAGATCAATGCTCTTTGCGAAGGCGGTATCGAAGGCCGTCACTACATCATGAACGAAGACGGAACCAGAAGCAACGGCGAAGACGCTGGCAACTATGGTTGGTCTGCATGGGCATGGGCTCTCAGAAACGAAGCAGTCGGCTATCCGAGCCTTGCATTCGACTCCAGAGTACAGGCAGTTCTTGATGAACTTAACACTCATGTACTTCCTGAAGATCAGTGGTACTTCGATGGCTTCTCAACCAACGACGATCCGATCAGAATGGAACTTGACCTTGTAAACGAGATCGTTAACACTTACCAGTACAGCTTTGAACTTGGTGTATTCGGCGATGAGACCGAAGCTAAGTTAGATCAGTTCATCAGCGAACTGAAAGAAGCTGGTATCGATAAGATCGTTGAAGAATATCGTAAGCAGACTGCAGAGTGGATGGCTGCTCACAAGTAATTATCCGCTTCGTGGTGAATATGCTGCCGCCGTTCGGGTTTCCGGACGGCGGCTTTTGGGATGTTATTGGGAAATAGACCGGGGATAGAATATGAGACTGTTATTAGTTGATGATGAATCGACAACGCTCAAGCGTATTCAGAGCAGAATTGATTTTACGTCGCTCGGTATTGAAGAAGTGCGGGTCGCGGAGGACGGAGAAGAGGCACTGGGATTGTGCAGTGACTGGATGCCCGATATTCTGCTTTCCGATATCGTCATGCCGAGAATGAACGGGATCGAGCTTGCAGGCGAGCTTCGGAAGAAGTGGCCGGATCTTCAGATCATTTTTCAAAGCGGTTATATGGAAAAACAGTTTCTGAAGAGTGCGATCCGCCTTCAGGCGGTGAACTATATTGAGAAACCGATCGACATGGATGAACTGACCGATGCATTAAAAAAAGCGGTCGAAAAGATCACCCGGTCGGAAAAAGCAAATCATCTGATCCAGCGTCTCGGAGATGAGAGAAATGATAATCTGAGAAGCATAATTGCGCTGGATTTTTCAAGTGATCTTTACGATGAGGATAAAGTACTCGGAAAGCTGAAGGAGATACTGACAGAGGAAGAGATGAATCAGCCCTGCTTTGCACTTCAGCTCTGTTTTTATGAGCCTTCCGAAAAGACTTTCTCCAATCTGACTTCGCTTCTCGGTCCGGTGAACGATGCAGCATCTTCACTTGACCTGAACTGCATGGTTGCGGTAAAATTAAATTATCTGGTGATCTTCCTTCTGGCAAAACCGGGAAAGAAGACGCTGGACAAGGTCTTTTTTGTTACGGAATTCTGCCGGGAACTGAGAAAAGAACTGACGGTCCGGAATCTGCATTATACGATCGGGACCGGTCATGTCGGTAAAGACTGGTCGGAACTGAGGCTGTCCTTTACGGAAGCCGTGACGGCCACAAAGCTTGCCTTTTTCAGAGAGCCGGGCATCCATTCTTATTTCAGACAGTCGCTTCCGAAATACGATTTTGACAGATCGGAAGCACCGGAAGTGATACGGAATATCAAAAAAGGCAGAAGAGACAGTGTGATATTCCAGCTCAGAAATGCGGCTTCTGCGATCGGAAGATGTGAGGCGACTGAGCCTGAAGATATCAGACGGTTCTATTCATCCATGGTAATGGAACTCGTGCGTATGGCGAAAGCGGACGGGCTTGATCTGTATCCGGATTTCAAAACGGAACACGATCTGATACGCGAAGTCATGAGCAAAAGCTTTTTGTTCGAACTGACAGATTTCCTTCTGGAAGGCGTGGACAAATACTTTGATTTCCTGGAAAGAGATTATTACTCCAATTCAACTGTGAACTGGATCATCAAATATATACATCAGAACTATACCGACCCGGACCTTGATATGCTGACGCTCAGCAAGGCATCCAACCTGTCTACGACATACATCAGTCATCTGTTTAAGGACGTGACCGGCGGAACGGTTCGGAACTACATTACGGAATACCGGATGAATGAAGCACTGAAGCTTTTGAAGAATCCGGTCAATCAGATCAATGATATCGCACAGAAGGTGGGATATCGGAACGGCAACTATTTTTCATTCCGGTTCAAGGAATACTACGGCTACTCGCCGACAGAGTATAAGGATCAGCTTGAATAACAGAATTATGTCTATCAGGGATGCGATCCGTTTCCGGATCACACATATGAGTCTTCAGGTAAAGCAAATGATCGTTACGGTCATTTGCTTTATTCCGCTATTGGTGTTTATTCTGGTCTCAAGCTGGCTGGTGACATCGGAATCCAGAAAACAGGGCCTCGAGATCCTGAAGAATGCGACGGATGCCACCGTGGAAACGCTCGACTCGGAAATGCGCATGGTATACAAGAATATGGTCATGCTGTTAAGAGACAGCAATATTCGCCTTCTGCTGCAGTCGGAAATTGATACAAATAACGTTCAGACAAGCCTTCTGGATGCCAAAAAGCAGGCGGCTGCGTTTATCGATCTTCTTGCAAGCTCTTCCATGACGGATGATACGCAGATCTACGTAAAAGAAGACAAGGATTTCCTGCTGGACAACAACTACTTCTTTGCGGAGCAGACTGTTCGGGATACACAGTGGTATAAAGACCTCCTTTCCGGCAGTCAGAAGGGAAAGTGGTATGTGAGCATGAAGAACGGCCGGAAGAAGACGGATATGGAGGCTGTCGGAGGGGCGTTTTCGATAGGGCAGGAGATCATCCCCGAGGAGATCTTTTATGCGTCGCGTGCGGTGAAGACCGATGACTACGCACAGACGGAAGCGGTTCTGAAAATAAACTATGCCATCGGGCATATTGAACAGCTGCTCAGAGGCAACCTGCTTCTGCAGGATTCGTATTCGAGCCTGATGAATGATGACAATGAGGCAGTCATGCTCGTCAGCAATATTGAGGAGAGGCCGATCGAAGTCCTTTCCATGGAGAATGTCGGAAAAGGACTGACAGAGACCGAAGACGGACATTTTTATATCTACCGGGCTTATTCGGATTATATGGGATGGAATGTGGCAACGGTGATCAGCTCGAACAGCTTTCATGTCGTAAAAAATCTGAATGATTATCTGCTCCTGATCATTTCGCTTCTGATCAGCTACGGCGTGATCATCTGTTTCTCCACTGCATATTCAAAGCGTCTGGTGAACCGCATCAAAACGGTTTCGAAGCATGTTGCAAGAATGCAGGAAAGAGATGAACTTGAGCAGCTTCCGCCGTTTTCGTCAAAAGATGAACTTCAGGATCTGGCGGACAGTTTTAACCGCCTCGGTCTGGAACTGAAGCAGAATCTGCAGCGTGAATACCAGCTGGGCATAGCAAAGAGAAGTTCGGATCTGAGAGCGCTGCAGTCTCAGATCAACCCGCATTTCCTTTATAATACGCTGGAACTGATCGACTACTACGCTTACGACAATCAGCCGGAAGTGGTCGAAACGATCGTCAGAAAACTGGCAAGCTTCTATAAGCTGAGCCTGAACAACGGATCGGCTGTTTACAGTCTCTGGAAGGAGATCCGGATGGTGACGGACTATTTTGATATCCAGTCCATACGTCTGGAAGGAAAGATCAATCTGATCCTGGAGATCCCGGAAGAGCTGGAGCAGTGTCAGATCCCGCCGATCACTCTGCAGCCGATCGTGGAGAATTCGATCCTCCACGGTATACGGGAAAGAAAGAACCGCGAAGGGACGGTGCGGATCCATGCGGAAAAGGAAGAGAACCGTGTCGTTATCTCAGTCACGGACGACGGTGTCGGCATGAAGCCGGAAACGGTCGATGAACTGAACAGTGAAATGGATATGACTTCTGAAGTCATGGTCAGCGGAAACCACTACGGGATCCAGAATATCAACCAGCGTCTGAAGATCATGTTCGGCAGACAGTACGGCATTCATGTGGAAAGCCGGGAAAACGAAGGAACAACGGTAAGTGTAACGATTCCTGCAAGCTGAAAGGGAGGAACCGGCGATGAAGAGAAGGATCAGCTTCTTTCTGGTGTTTATTCTGGCCGCTGCGGTGTTCTGCATGCCGGGATGCGGAAAAGAACAGAAAACAGCGGAAGGGAACACGGAGAATACAGCCAATCCGTGGGCGGAGTTCAAAGAGCAGTTTACAAACGAAAAGACGATCTATATCTGTGCATTCGGCAACCGGCAGAACGAAATGGATATGGTGCTCGAGCAGATCAACAAACGCATGACAGAACTGATCAATACGCGGATCGAGCTTGATTTCATTGAACTTTCTGACTGGGTCACGATGTATCCGCTGCTTCTTTCCGGCGGAGATCAGGTGGATCTTGTCTATACGTCCGAATGGTGCGGCTATTCAAAAGAAGCAAAGCGCGGCGCCTATTATGAGCTTACCGACGAATTTATCAGGAAATACATGCCGTATACGGCCATGCATACAGTCGGTCTTGCATGGGAGCAGGCAGAGGTCGACGGAAAACTGTATGCGGTCCCGCGGAATCAGAGAGACAATGCAAGCTACGGTGCGGTGCTTGCCAGAAAAGACATCATGGATGAGCTCGGGATCGATGCGATCGAAAGCTACGAAGAATATGAGAATTTTCTGATCAGATGCGCGGAAAATATCAGCGGCGGATACGGCTTCTATGCTTTTCCTTCCGTACCTCTTCTGAATCAGATCTGGCTTCCGTGGCACAGGATCCTGCAGCTCGGAAACGGTATGTGCTGGACGGAAAACAGTGAAGAGATCCGTGCGGAAGATACGGAATACCTTTATACATCGGATGCCTATCGCGAATACTGCCTGAAGATGGCGGAATGGGCAGGCAGAGGTGTGTGGCCGAGCAACGCGATCAACAGCACGATCCATACGAACACGCAGTTTCTGGAAGGCCGCAGCTTTTCCATGTTTGCGCGTATTCAGGAAGCCGCCCAGTATATCGACGGGATCAAAGCGAAAGGATATCCAACATATTATAACTGTATTCTTCCCAAAGGCGGATATACGGTGAAATCCTATTTTTCCGGAGATATGTTTGCGATCTCGCAGTTCACGCCGGATCCGGTGAGAGCGGCAGTGTGTCTGGACGTCCTGAAGAATGATAAGGAGATCAATCTTCTGTGTCAGGGAGGAATCGAAGGAAGGCATTATCAGATCGATGAGGAAGGCTACCGCACCGGCGGTCCGAAGGCGAAGGACTATCTCTGGTCCGACTGGGCATGGGCACTCAGAGACGTACGTTTCTACCCGGCGGAGAGACTGTCTGAACAGATCATGTCCGTGTCCAATGAGATGGATGCGCATCTTGTGTCGGATGAACAGTGGCCGTTCGGCTGCTTCAGCATTGATATCACGCCTGTTTCGGCAGAAGTCGCGGTGATCGATTCACTGGTCAATGCGTATGAATATTCCTTCGATCTCGGCGTATTCGGAGACGAAACGGAAGAGAAATACGCGGAGTTTACCGAGAGTCTCAGGGCCGCAGGGGTCGATCAGGTGATCGATGAATACAAAACACAGATCGACCGGTTTCTGAAGGAAAGACAGTAACAGTTTTCCGAAAGGAATAGCAGATAATCATTGTTAGCGGTCTTTCGCGCTGCGATTATAATAAAATCAATATAAGGGGTAGTAGGTGAAGACTGCCCTGAAATCAGAAGGATGGTGAACTATATGAAGATAGCTGTCATTGGCGCGACCGGCAGAGTAGGCAGTCTGGTTGCAGAGGAAGCGATCCGGCGCGGTCATGAGGTAACAGGTATTGTTATCGATCCTGAGAACATTAAAAATACCAGTATTAAAGTTGTAAATAAGAGCATTTTTGACCTGAACAAGGATGATCTGAAGGACTATGATGTCGTAGTCAGTGCCTTCGGTCAGTTCAATCCCGGTCTTGTTTTCCAGCATCAGACCGCTGCAATGACTCTGATCAACGCATTAAAGGAGCTTCCGGATGTCCGTCTTCTGATGGTCGGCGGCGCAGCAAGCCTTTATACAGATGAAACGAAGGAGCATCGCGTTCTGGAGTCCATCCCCGAAAAGTTCCGCGGCGTTCCCGAGAACCAGTTCGAAGCTTTTAAGAAACTGCAGGCAAGCAGCATCAACTGGACTTTCTTCAGCCCGGCTGCAACCTTCGATCCGAAGGGTGTCAGAACAGGAAAATATAAGCTTGGTACCGATTTCGTCATTCAGAACGATGAAGGCGAAAGCTATATCAGCTATGCCGACTATGCAATTGCCATGGTCGACGAGATCGAAAACAAACAGTTCGTCGGAAGACGTTTTACCGCTGTTTCCAACAAAAACGATGCGCCCGCTCCGGTTGCTGAAGCAAAGGAATTCCCCGATGTTCAGTTCGAAGGCCTTTCACAGTTCCGTTCTCCGAGCGTGACAGAGCTTGCAGGAAAATCCTTCTATCTGGTATTCGATACCGGTATCGAAGGCCTTCTGATCTTCAACAGCGGTGAGACCGTTACCTGGGCAAGAGCAGGAGAAAAGGTCAGAACAGACCGTTATGACTGCCTGAAAGTCGATGAGGACACTTACCTTGTCAATCTGGAAGTTGCCGGTGCAAAGCCGCGTACAGGCGTTTCTCTTGTACTGGACCTTGAGCAGGAACTGGTTACAGCTGTGCTTGCATATCAGGGAACAAACAGGATCTATCCCGATATGGTCACGAACGAAGTCCTCTTCGGTGCGATCAAGGTAGACGGAAAGCCGATGAATCCGATGCGTCACGGCTATACGAGCGATCTGGTCGGTACCCGTATCGCATGGCGTTACGGTTCCGCTCCCTTTGCAATCAGCCATGTTTACGGCGATGCAAACTATATCCGCGTTCCGCTTCCGCCGGAATCCAACCAGTCCGACTTTGCGAAAGCTATGCGTGAGCATCCTTATGATGAGAGATGCCATTACATTAAGATCAAGAAGAACGTGTATCTGATCTCCTTCCTGGAGAACAACATGACACGAAGAGGCGAGATCGGCAACAACATGCTCGTTCTGATGGACATCAGCAGACTGCATGACTGCGGCAGATCCTTTGGCCTTGCAAAAGACAGAACACCTGAAAACTATATGTTTGCGGCAATCGGAACATGGGGCGTTGCGGAAGAGCAGGATACGGCTCCGAGCAAATACCGCGTATAACCGGTTTACGCAGTTCCGTCAGTTGATAAATGACGGATACGTTTCAACAACGGGAGATGAGTGAATGAAAATTGGTGTGATTGGCGCAACAGGAAGAGAGGGAAAGCTGATCCTTGACGAGGCGATCCGGAGAGGCCACGATGTGACTGCGATCGTCCGCGATGCGAAAAAGCTGGCAGATCCTTCTGTTAAGGTGATCGAAAAAAGTATTTTCGAGTTATCCCGCGATGACCTGAAGAATTTCGATGTGGTCATTTCCGCCTTCGGCGTGGCGCCCGGTATGGGCCTGGAATATCAGTATGTGACCACGACAATGAGTCTGTGCAATATCATGAGCACGATTCAGGGAGCCAGACTGATCATAAGCGGCGGCGCAGCCAGCCTTTATGAAGACGAGACCATGTCAAGACGGCTGGTGGACCATATCGAGGATATTCCGGAAGCATTCAGAGGCGTTCCCTACAACGCATATCTGGGCTTTGAAGAACTGAAGAAGAGCAATGCGGTCTGGACATATTTCAGCCCCGCGATCGTCTTTGATCCCGACGGACCCGCAACAGGAAACTATACCCGCGGCGGAGATGTCATCATCAAAAACGATGCCGGAGAGAGCTATCTGAGCTATGCGGATGCGGCTGTGGCTATTCTGGATGAAGCGGAACAGGGCGGCGCGATCTGCAAACGTTTTACCGCTGTTTCCAATACAGGCAGAAAGACGGAAACCGCAGCATTCCCGGAGGATAAGCCTGCCGATGCTCCTGAAACCGTACAGGAAGTGAAAGCGGAAGAAACTCCTGCAGAGGAAGCTGCACCGGCGGAAGCCGAAACAGTTTCTGCACCCGAAACGGTTCCCGAAGCGGAAAACACAGAGATCCCCGTTCCCGAACCGGAACAGGCGCCTGCAAAAGAAGCTGAGGTGATCACGGAACAGAAAGAGGACTCTCTGGAAGAGGCTGTCAGACTGGCAATGGCTGCAGCACAGGAGACTGAAAAAGCAAAGGCTTCCGAAGATTCTGAGATCAAAGAAGTGGTCATTCCGGATGCGGAGGAGTTTGTGACTGCAGAGCCGGTAAATGAGGCAGCTGCGGAAGAGGCTGCGCAGATCTCTCTTGAAAACATCGACATTACATTTGAACCGGTGAAAGAGGAAGCTGAACCTGTTGTCCGGACTGTTCCGGAACCGGAAGCGGCTCCCGTTCCTGAGATCGAGCCGGAGATCAGACCGGAAGCGGAACCTGCGGCTCCGGAAAAGACGGAGATGCTCATTGCAAATGCTGCGGGCGGTACCGACGGACAGACATCACTGGTTGAGCAGGAGATCCTGAAAAAGGGAGGAAAACGCGTAGGCTTTTTCAAATTCCTGAGACTTCTGTTCAAACGTAAGAAAATGGTATTATTCTATATAGAAGGAGAATAAAATGATTAAGGTTTCCAAAGCTGTTGAAGAAGCAAAAAATGCTGTTTTTACGGGACTGACCCAGTACAGAGCACCGCTTTCACGTGAACTTGAGGGAAAGTATTTTGACATCGTTTTCGACGACGGATACAAAATGTTCATGAGCTTCCCCGCACGCAACAAGGTGGAGATCCAGGATGCGAACGGAAAGCATTTTGAGAATTGCGAAGTACTGAAGGCAGAAGAGGGCGCATTCTTTATCATGTGCGAATTCGCCGGAAGCAATCCGCGTTCCGCGATCATGATGGTGATCGATGTATTTGAAAAGCTGGTCACCTGCGTATTTGCAAAACAGGGTGAAGATGCGAGCTTCCCGGAACTTGTAACCCGTGAGGTCCGCTTCGGCGCACTGAAGGACGGAGATGCTCCGCTTCCCGAAAAGCGTCATGAATATACCAGGGATCTTGTCGGCAATAAGATCACCTGGCAGTACAGCCCGTCATTTGCGGTCACCCATGTTTATCTTCCCGATAACTACTACACCACACATCACACCGCAGAAGAGAATGCAAAGTTCGACGAGATGCTGAAGGAAAAAGGCCTTCCGCCCCGCAAGGAACCCTATTACGAAGAGAACTGCATTTATATCAAGCTGAGAGAGAATCTCTACCTGTTCTCCTTCGTTGAAAAGAATTCCAGCGGCACACAGGGACTGATGGTCATCAACACAGACCGTATCACCGATGTCGGCTGCTTCTGGGGAACGAACCGCGAAAAGGTTCAGGAAGCATATACGTTCAATGCTTACGGTATGTGGATGCGCGAACACGTCGAAGAAGACGATATCGTTGCAAACCTGAAAGCAAAGAAAAACTGATCATAAATACACAGGTCCGGCGGGAGAACCCGCCGGACCTGCTGCTTCCGGAAAAAGAAAATCCCCGGGCAGACGCCCGGGGATTATTTCGAAAGGATCAATTATAATTCGATCGTAACAGGAGCTTCCGTGAAGG
>JAZUFC010000323.1:0-3570 GCA_045640465.1 Lachnospiraceae bacterium
ATATCTGCCTTTCCTGCCGGTCTTCAAAACGGCAGTCACGTTTCAAAACCGGTCATTGTACTGCTTGATGAATCAATAGTAGCATATATCTGAGACCGGTGTCAAAAGTTATTTTACCTCTTTGTGCGCTGCATTTTCGCAGATGCGGAAAGGATGGGTCTGCCTGAAAGATAAGAAGAAAATAGAAATTGTAAATTGACTGAAGGCGTGCTATGATAAACGGGTGCGCCGGGTATGGCGCAGAAAGTATTTCAAAAGGCAGGAAAAGAAATGTTTGATTATTTCGGCAAGGATGCATCTGAACTTCAGGACAAGACGCTGTGGCTTCTCGATATGGACGGAACGATCTACGAAGGCAACAGACTGTTTGACTGTACGCTTCCATTCCTCCGCAAGATCTCGGAAAAAGGCGGCAGGTATGTATTCCTGACCAACAATTCCTCCAAATCCGTGGAGGACTATATCATCAAGGTCACACGAATGGGCATCCGCGCGGATCAGAACAGCTTCCTGACATCCGCTCAGGCGACCGTTCTCTATCTGAAGGAGAACTATCCCGGCGCACGTGTTTATGCGCAGGGCACCCGTTCCTTTATAAAGGGCCTGCAGGACGACGGCATCAATGTGACTGAGGAAGTGGAAGACAATATCGATGTCGTACTCGTGGGCTTTGATACCGAACTGACATTTGAAAAGCTTGAAAAGACCTGCTATCTGTTAAGAAGGCCCGGCATTCCGTATATTGCGACAAATCCTGACTTTGTCTGTCCGGTCGAGGGCGGTTTTGTCCCGGACTGCGGTTCCATGTGCATCGGCATCCGTTACGCGACAGGCCGCGAGCCGCTTGTGATCGGAAAGCCGCAGCCGGCCATGATCGACATCGCCTGCAAAAAGTTCGGTGTACCGAAGGAACAGGCAGTGCTTGTCGGCGACCGTCTGTATACAGACGTCGCTTCCGGCCTGAATGCAGGGATCACCAGTATTCTGGTGCTCTCCGGCGAGGCAACGCTGAAGGATGTGGAAAAAGGACCCGAGGTTCCGAGCTACATTTTTGAAGATGTGGGGAAAATGCTATAAATTGAGAGGAGTGTGAAAAATTGGTATTCGGAAAACATATCAACAAGTATTACTTAAAGTATGCCTGGATGCTTCTGATCGGCCTGGCGGCCCTTATTGTGGTCGACGTCATGCAGCTGAAGATACCGGAGCTTTACAGGATCGTTGTAAACGGCATGAATACCGGAAAAGCGGAACTGGACGGGGCGACTGTCGCCTTTGATATGGAATATCTTCTTGACCATATCTGCCGTCCGATGCTTCTGATCATTGCAGCGATGATCACGGGCCGTTTCCTGTGGCGTGTCGGTTTCTTCGGAACGGCTCTCCGCGTGGAAGCGAATCTGCGTGAAGAGATGTTCGACCGTGCAAAGGATCTTTCCCAGCAGTATTATCAGGTCAATAAGGTCGGTAATCTGATGTCTCTTTTCACCAACGATCTGGAGACCATTCAGGAGTGTTTCGGCAGCGGTATCCTGACCTTCTGCGACGCAGTGGTGCTCGGTATTCTGTCATTCTCCAAGATGACCACCATGAACCTGAAGCTGACGCTTCTGAGTCTGATTCCGATGGTTCTGATGTTCGCGATCGCACTGATCGTCGGTTTCCGCGTCGATAAAAAGTGGGACGAACGTCAGCAGGCATTCTCCAATCTGTCCGATTTCTCTCAGGAATCCTTCTCCGGCATCGCAGTCGTCAAGGCGTTTGCGAAGGAAGTGAAGGAACTGATCGCTTTCCGCAAACTGAACGAAAAGAATGAGGAAGTCAATATTTCCTTTGTTAAGACGGTCCGTATCATGGAGATCTGCTTTACGCTTCTGATCGAATCCGTGACGATCGTTATTTTAGGCTACGGCGGTTATCTGGTACATCAGGGCATCTTCAATGCCGGTGAAATGATCGAGTTTATCGGTTACTTCACGACTGTCGTATGGCCGATCCAGTCGATCGCGTTCCTGATCCAGGATACCGCAAGAGCGCATGCTTCCGTGCGCCGTGTCGGCGAACTGCTGGATGCAAAGATCGATGTTTCGGATGACGTTCTGAAGATCGAGGACAAGAATCCCGAGGTCAAGGGCGGCATTGAATTCAAAAATCTGGATTTCACCTATCCGGACGGCTCCGTCAAGGTGCTTGACAATGTTTCCTTCAAGATCAACGCCGGCGAGAATGTCGGTCTGATCGGCCGTACCGGTTCAGGCAAGACCACGATCGTGGACCTGATCGCAAGAACCTACAATGTTCCGGACGGAACACTGTTCGTAGACGGCATCGATGTGAATAAAATACCCATCAAGGCGCTTCGAAGCCACATTGCATACGTTCCGCAGGACAATTTCCTGTTCTCGGAAAGCATCGGAAAGAATATTGCGTTTGCGTTTGAGGACGACAGCGACAAGGCTGCCATTCAGGAAGCGGCAGTGCTTTCCGACGTGGACGGAAACATTCAGGAATTCCCCGAAAAGTATGATACGGTTCTCGGCGAACGCGGCGTGACCGTTTCCGGCGGACAGAAGCAGCGTATCTCGATCGCGAGAGCGCTTGTCAAGAATGCGGAGATCCTGATCCTGGATGACTCCGTATCCGCAGTCGATACCAAGACGGAAAAGGTGATCATTGAAAACTTAAGAAAGACCCGTGCGGGCAAGACCACGATCCTCATCGCACACCGTATCTCCACCATCGAAAAGATGGACAAGATCATCTTTGTGGATGACGGTCATATCGTGGATGTCGGTACGCATAAGGAACTGCAGGGACGCTGCCCGGCTTATGCCGAGATGGTGGAAATGCAGCGTCTGCAGGACGAGAGAAAGGAGCGTGAATAAAAATGAGCAAGGTTCATGAATTATATCCGCTTCTGATCGTTGGCGGCATTATCGGACTTCTGGCAACTATTCTGATCGTGGCTTTTGCCATGATGAAAAACAAGAAAGAAGCCATCGGCTTCGACCGTAATATGAAGGACAGCGAGATCATCAAACGGATTGCGCATTACGGAAAGCCTTTCATCGGACAGTATATCATCATCATCCTTCTGATGCTTCTGTCTATTTCCTATTCCATTATTTCCCCGCTGGTCGTGGGTAATCTGGAAGAGATGGTCAAAGCCGATTTCGAAATGAAATCGCTTCTGATCAAGCTGGCCATGTACAGTATCCTTCTGATCGTATCCCAGGCCGGAAGCTATGCACAGTCCATGATGCTGCAGCGGATCGGTCAGAAGATTCTTTCTGCGATCCGTCAGGATGTGTTCGTGCACATCGAATCGCTGTCTCACAATCAGCTGAACCATATTCCTGTCGGCAAGCTGGTCACGAGAGAGACGAACGATACCGAAGCCATTGCCAGAATGTTTACGAACCTTCTGGTGAGCCTGATCCAGAATATCTTCATGATCGTCGGTATTCTGGGTGCCATGCTGATGCTGAACTTCGAACTGACGCTGATGGTCCTCTGCTTCGTGCCGTTCATCGTGCTGTTCACGCTGATCTTCCGTAAGTTTTCGAGAAA